>CAYMBB010000013.1:0-19725 GCA_964388515.1 uncultured Anaerolineaceae bacterium | reverse complement strand
GATCAAGCCCCCGTTCGTGATCACCACGGCCCAGGCGGACCGCGTCCTGGCCGTCCTCGACGAGCTGCTCACGGAGCTCGAGGCGCACGGACTGCCCGACTGAGGGTATCGTTGAGGGTGCCGTGACCGACGCCGAGAGCCCCCTGGCGCTGACCTTCCTCGTCGACTACGACGGCACGATCTGCCTGAGCCAGGTCACCGACGTGCTGGAGGTCCACGTCGACCACGATGCCTGGCAGGCGCTCGACGAGCGCTACCTGCGCTGCGAGATCGGCTCGCGCGAGGAGCTGACCCAGCTCGTCGCCTGGCTCCCGCCGGAGCGTGGACCGGTCATGGCGACCGCGGCCGCCCAGCCCCACGACCAGACGTTCGTCGGCTTCGTCGACCTCGCCCGCCGGGTGGGGGTCGAGATCGAGATCGTCAGCGACGGCTACGGCTTCTACGTCGAGCCGGCGCTCCGGGCGATGGGCGTGACGGGCCTGCCGATCGTCACCGCGCGGACGAGCTGGGACTCCGGACGGCCGGAGATCACCTTCCCGTACGGCCACCCCGAGTGCTTCGTGTGCGGCACCTGCAAGCGCGAACGGGTGCGCCATCACCAGGCCCGGGGGCGGCACGTCGTCCTCGTCGGCGACGGCACGAGCGACCGGTTCGCCGCGGCCCATGCCGACACGATCTTCGCCAAGCCGCCCCTGACCGACTGGTGCGAGGCGGCGGGCTGGCCATACGTCCGGTGGGCGACCTTCGACGACGTCTCGGCCTGGCTCCGGGAGGTCGTCGACGAGCCGTCCCGCCTGCGGCCGGTCGGGCCGCGCCCGTTCATCTGCGGGCCGGAGGTCTGGGGGTCGGGCCGGTTCCGTCCCCCGGGATTCGAAGCGCCGGTCACCAGCCCTTCGCTGGCCCGGCAGAGCGTCGAGGAGGTTGCTGATGCCTGACGAGACCGGCTCCACCGTCACGATCGAGCTCAGCCGCGAGCAGCTCGGGCTCGTCATCGCCGCTCTCCGACTCCTCCTCGCCTCGGAGGAGGACGTCGACGAGATCCGCCAGATCAAGGCGCTCCTGGCGAAGCTCCCGGCGCCGGCGGGCTGACGCTGGGGCAACGAGAAGGCCGACCGGGCGCGCGGGCCACCGCGAGGGACGCCCGGGTCACGACAGTCGACGAGGACGCGTCCCCTCGCGCCGGGCGAAGAGGATGCCCAGGACGATCACGAGCCCGCCCACGACCTGGCCGGGGTGGATCGTTTCGCCCAGGAAGATCGCAGCCAGGATGACCGCCAGGGCAGGCGGCAGGAACTGGAGGTTCGTGATCCGGGTCGGCCCGAGGAGCCTGATCCCCTCGAACACGACGACGTTGCCGAGCGCGCCGGCCAGGACGGCCGAGTAGGCGATCGCCAGGCCGCCCGCCGGCGTGACGAGCGACAGGTCCGCCCGGGCGAGCTGCCAGAGCCCGAGCGGCGCCATCACCGCGGTCCCGGACAGGATCGTCCAGGCGCTCGTGCGCAGGGGCGAGTGGCGACGCAGGACGGGCGCCCCGAAGCTGACGTAGCAGGCCCAGCAGAGCGCGGCGACGAGGGTCATCAGGTCGCCCACGAGGTGATCGCCGAGGCTGAACCCGGCGCCGGCACCGATCACCAGGGCGAGGCCGACGAACGAGACGAGGGCGCCCGCCGCCTTCGCCCGGCTGAACGTGTCGGAGCCGATCACGACCGCGACGAGCATCGTCAGGATCGGCGTCGCGCCGATGATCAGGGCCGAGTTGCCCGCCGTCGAATGCGAGAGGGCGGTCGACCAGAGCACCTGGTAGATGCCGAACCCGACCGCCCCGAGGGCGGCAACCGGCAGGAGGTCGCGTCGCGGCAGCCCGACGCTGCCCTCTCGCCAGCGGCAGAAGGCGAGCAGGAGGAGACCGGCGATCAGGAAGCGGACCGAGGCATAGCCGACCGGGGGCAGCTCGCTGAACGCGGCCTTGACGACGACGAAGTTGCCCGCCCAGATCGCCATCACGCCGACGGCGGCGAGCTCGGCGAGTTGCAGCTCGCGGGCGCTCGCCCGCGGAAGAGGCTGGGCGCGGCGGCTGGCGGGTGGCTGGTGACTCGGAGAGAGGCCGGCCACCTGTGCGTTCGAACGATCGTCGCCGGAGGGGACGGTCAGGCGTATGCCGGCAGGTTCCGTGCCTTCTGGATCACCCGTACCAGGTCCTCACGGCGGGGCACCAGATCAATGTCGATACCCTCGCTACCGTGGCTGGCATCGAGAATCTCAATCCCGCGCACGCTTCCGTGAATATCCCAGTCGACGACCACGCGTTCCGTAACTTCCTCAGTGCGAGCCACCGGCTCCTGCGAGAAGTAGACGTAGAGGGTGTCGGTCAGCTCGTCGTACGTTAGCTGCACTTGACTCCCCTTCCGTAAACGGTCACGACCACAAGCGCGTCGTCGCGGATTTCCGCGACGACGACCCGGGTGACCTCGCCGCCGATACAGCCATCCACATTGAAGCGGCCGTCGGACCGCCGCTCGACCAGGTTGGAGTTTCTGATCACCAGTTCCACTTCCGCAGCCGGTTTGTTCCGCTCAGCACATCTTTGAAGAGCGTGGCCGCCCTCCCACGAGATGTATCGGTCAGGGAAGTTGGCCAATCACACCCCCGATGGTCACGAAGTCCGAGGCGTTGGTACGTGGTTGAAAGAATCAGGATCACCCGAGGTCCGCGATCACTGCGACGGGTCGAGTGTCGCACAGGTCCCCAATGCAGGTCCAGATCCCTCAATCGCGCCTGGTGGCGACCTCTGGCTCAGGCGCCTTCCTGGTCCAGCTCGAGCGCCTCCTCGTCGGACTCCTCGGTCAGCTTCAGCCAGACGAACAGCCCGGCGAGGACGACAAGCGGGATGATGATCAGCGCCGCGAGCGTGATCCCGAGCGCCACGGCGACCGTCTTGAGAGCGTTCATCTCTGCTACCTCCAGCGGAACGCCCGCGCGAGCGTTCGCATCATCTGTTCCCGGGCCGCGACGGCGTCAAGGCCGCGTTGGTCCTGACCTGGGCCGGATCCCCGCCGCCGGCGAGTCAGGCGCCCGGGGCCGAGCGGGCCGGGCCGTCCCCGCCCCGGTAGGCCGGACCGGCGGCGATCATCGCCTCGATGTCCTCCCGGGTGAACTCGGCCAGGACGTGCCGGCTGCCGGTCTGGCCGGACATCAGGAGCCGGACGACGTATGCCCCGTCCTGCTCGAAGAAGAAGACGTCGCGGGGTTTCTGCTCGTCCATGTACCGGCCGAGGACCCGGAATGCCTTCTCGTACTGGCCGGCGGATGCCCAGTCGACCGCCGGCAGGCCACTCCCTCGCCGCGCGATCGCCTCCTCCATGAACCGGGCGATGTCGTCGTCGAGGAACGTAAGCGTCTCCTTCGTCTGCTGGCCCATCGACTCGTCCCAGGCGCTCCCGCCGCCGCCGGACACGACCAGCCCCTGGACGATGAACCCGTCGGGCGCCTCGACGAGGAGCACCTCCCGCATCCCGCGCTGATCGAGGAAGGCGCCGATCGAGCGGAACACCTCTTCGAAGTCCTGGCGGGGACTCCCCTCGTAGATCCGCATCTGGCCTCCTCGTGCCGGCGTGGCAGCAGCAGCCGTGACGGCCGGTGCGCGTCGAGTGTACCGGCGCCCCCGGCCGCCAGCAAGGCTCCGGCGGCCCTGCACGGCGGGGGCGCGGGTCGGCCGGGCGGCACGACTCGCGCATCTGACATGTCACTTGACATGACACGATCGCTTCCGTAGCCTTCCGCCCATGCCTGTTGTCCGCACCGACGACCCGGCGACGACGACGCCGCTCCGAACGACCGACCCTGCCGCCGACACCCGCGCCCGGCGGCGGGCACTGCTCGACCTCCTGGCCGCCGACGGCGGCCCCGTGACGGGCGAGGCGCTTGCCGAGCGGTTCGGGGTGAGCCGCCAGGCGATCGTCCACGATGTCGCGATCCTGCGCGCGGCGGGTGAACCGATCGTGGCAACCGTGCGAGGCTACCTGCTCGCACCGGCGGCCGGTCGACTGGCCTGTCGAACCGTGGTCGCCGTCCGTCATCGGCCCGACGTGGCCGAGGACGAGCTGCTCGCGCTCGTCGACCTCGGGATCAGGGTGATCGACGTCACCGTCGAACACCCGCTCTACGGGGAGCTGCGGGGCGAGCTCCACCTCGCCTCGCCGGCCGACGTCCGGGCCTGGGCCCAGGCGACCCGCCGGTCCGGGGTGCACCTCCTCTCCGAGTTGACCGACGGCGTCCATCTCCACACCCTCGAAGCCCCGAGCGAGGAACTGCTCGGGCGGGCCCGGGCCGTCCTCGCCGAGCGCGGCTACCTGCTCGACGACGACCAACTTGACGACGACCAGGACGACCGCCTGGCCGAGAACAGCGAGGGAACCCGATGACGACCGACGCGCTCGAACGACCCGAACCGCCCCGCTCGCTCGGGCTGATCGGCCACGAGTACGCCGCCCTCGACGCGGTCCCGCCGAAGGCGCGGATCTTCGGGCTCGCCGACCAGGCCGCGTTCTGGTTCGCGGCGACCTGCCTGCCCGCCGCCTGGTTCTACGGCGCGCTCATGGCCGGCGCGACCGGCCTGCCCGGCGCGCTCCTCCTCATCCTCGTCGTCAGCCCGCTCAGCCTCGTGCCCTGGGCGCTCCTCGGCTGGATCGCCGCCAAGACCGGCGCCTGCTCGACCGCACTCGTCCGGCCCGCGTTCGGCCTCCGCGGCTCGGCCGTCCCGTCCATCCTCTACCTCGTCTTCGGACTCGGCTGGGCGGCGGTCAACGTCTTCCTCGGCGCCATCGGGCTCTCGTTCGTCTTCGCCGGCTGGCTCGGGACGCCGGCCTTCCTGTCCCCCGGCTACGAGGGCCCGATGGCAGTGAGCATCGTCGCCGTGGCGATCCTCCAGGGCGTGATCGCGGTCGCCGGGCACCGGGTGCTGCGGCTCGTCCAGTGGGCGGCCACGCTCGCGCTCCTGGGGCTGGGCGCGGTCCAGCTGTGGCTCGTCGTCACCCACTGGGACCCCGCCGCGCTCTTCGCCTGGCGACCGCCGGCCGAGGGGCTGACGACCTCGATCGGCCCGTTCACGTACACGATCACGATCGCCCTGCTGGTCGACCTCCTGATCGCCTACAACTGGACCTGGGAGTTCATCGGCGACTTCAGCCGCTTCGCCCGCTCGCCCGCCGCCGGAACGGCCGGGCCGTTCGTCGGCGCGAACGCCGCCCAGACCTGGTGGTTCACGGTCGGGGCGCTCGGGGTCGTCTACCTCGCCGCGACGACCGGCGGCTTCCGACCCGAGGCGTCCGATCCCTCGTCGCTCACGGTCTCGCTCGGTCTGGGCTGGGTCGCGGCCTCGATCATCATCGCCGCGACGGTCGCGACGAACGCCGGCAACCTCTACGCGTCGGCGCTCGCGATCACGAACCTCGCGCCGCGAATCCGGCTCGGCATCCGTCCGCTGATCGGCCTCGTCTCGGCGGCCGTCGTCCCGCTCGCGCTGGTGCCGCTCGTCGCCACCGGGTTCCAGGCCACGTACATCTTCTGGCTCGATGTCCTGGGCGCGATCGTCGTCCCGCTCTGGGTGATCGTCCTCGTCGACTTCTTCTGGGTCCGGCGCGGCCGCTACGAGCCCGACCTCTTCCGGACCGAAGGGGGCGCCTACTGGTACCGGCGGGGCTGGAACTGGCGAGCGATCGGCTGCCTCGCCGGCGGCACCGCGCTCTACTGGCTCCTCGCCTACGGGTTCCCCGACGTTCGCGAGGTCGTCCCGGTCGCGCTGCCGGTCGGGCTCGGGGTGGCGGTCTGGTACGGCCTCCTGATGCGGTCGGAGCGGGTGGACCCGACGATCCTCGGGGAGCGGCTCGCGTCGATCAACGGACGAGAGGGCTGATCGGGATCGGTCGCGTTCGCATCCCACGCGCTCCGGGTCTGCACACGCGCTTCACACGCACGCGCTCCGGCCTTGTGCCCAACCGAGCCGTCCTGTAGCATTTCCGAGCCACATCGAATAGCGACAGAGGTAGCCTCGCCCGACCGAGGGATGAGGCTCAAACGGGGAAGCCGGTGCGAAGCCGGCGCTGTCCCGCAACTGTATCCATCCACCATGGATGGGAGCCAGGTCGCCGGCCTCTGTCGGATCACGCTGCAGCCTTCGAGAGAAAGGCGTAGGCACGTTCGGCCCCGAACCGGACCACCCTCGTCCACTCCGATGGGCGGGGGTCTTTTGTTGCCCGGCCCGGCCCTCCTCGGCGGTTGCAGCCCGACAGCCAGTTACCCGAGGAGGTACTCATGCGCTCCGGCGTTCGCCTGCTGCTCCTGGTTCTCACCCTGCTCGTCGGTGCCTGCACCGGCGTGGCCCCGGCCAGCCCGTCCCTGGCACCGACTGCGGTGCCGACAGCCGCCCCGACGGTGCCGCCCTCGAGCGCAACGCCGACGGCGAGCGCCGTCGCCGCTCCGCTCACGATCCACGACGATGCGGGCCGGGCGGTCACGTTCGCCGCGGCACCGCAACGGATCGTGACAGCCGCTCCCAGCGCCACCGAGCTCGCCTTCGCGCTCGGCCTGGGCGATGAGGTCGTGGCGGTCGACAAGTACTCGAACTACCCGCCCGAGGCGCGGTCGAAGACCTCGATCGGCAGCTACATCGATCCCGACCTGGAGTCGATCGTCGGGGCGAACCCCGACCTCGTGCTCGTCACCGACGTCCACCTCGCGAAGCTCGTTCCTGCGCTCGAAGCCCGCCAGATCGCGACCGTGGTCCTGAGCGCGCGGAGCATCGAGGGCGTCTACGTGGACCTGGAGCTCCTCGGCCGGATCAGCGGCCGGACGGAGCAGGCCCAGGCGCTCGTCGACCAGCTCCGCGCGCGGGTGGCCACGGTGGAGCAGGCCGTCGCCGGCGCGACGCCGGTGCGCACGTTCTACGAGATCGACCCGACGCTGTACACGGCCGGTCCGGGGACCTTCATCGACGACGTCATCCGGCGCGCCGGGGGGATCAACATCGCGGCCGGCGCCACGACCGCCTACCCGCAGCTGAGCGCGGAGGAGGTCATCCGAGCCGATCCCGAGGTGATCATCCTGGCCGACGAGAGCGCCGGCGCTTCCCCGGAGGCCGTCCGAGGGCGGCAGGGCTGGTCGAAGGTCAGCGCCGTGGCGGCCAACCGGATCGCCGTCCTCGATCCCGACATCGCGTCGCGGCCGGGTCCCCGGATCGTCGACGCCGTCGAGCAGATCGCCCGCATCCTTCACCCCGACCGGGTGCCGTGAACGTCGGCGTCCTCGAACGCCCGGTCCTGGCGTCGACCCATCGCCGAGTCCCGGTCGTCTTCCTGGCGCTGGGGTTCGTGCTCGTCGCGAGCGTGGTCGCCGCCGTCGGGTTCGGGCGGGTGCCGATCTCCGTGGCGGACCAGCTCACGATCGTCATCGATCGCCTGGGCGGCCGTTCCTCGGCGGTCGATCCGCGCCTCGCCTCGATCCTGCTCGACATCCGGCTGCCACGGGTCCTGCTGGCGGCGGTGACCGGCGCGGCGCTGGCGACTGCCGGCGCCGCGCTGCAGGGCCTGGTCCGCAACCCGCTCGCCGACCCGTACCTGGTGGGGGTCTCGTCCGGGGCGAGCGTCGGGGCGATCCTGGCACTCACGATCGCGCTGCCACCGTCGCTCTATGCGCTGGGCGCCGTGCAGCTGGCCGCCTTCGTCGGTGCGATCGGGGCTGTCAGCATCGCGCTCGTCCTCGCCCGGGCAGGCGGACGAACGTCGGTTCCGTCGCTCCCGCTGGCCGGGATCGCGGTGGCGGCGATCGGCGGCGCCGCCAGCTCGTACCTGTTGTTTTCCCACGGCGACCGGATGTTCGCGGCCTATGCCTGGCTCCTGGGCAGCTTCAACGTGGTCGACTGGCCGCTGCTCGGCCGGGTTGTCCTCCCGGTCGTCGCCGGCATCGCCGGGCTGATCGCCCTCGGGCCCTCGCTCGACCTCCTCCAGCTCGACGAGGATGCCGCGACGGCGCTCGGGCTGCGGGTCGAGCGAACGAAACTGGCGACGATCGCCTGCGCCTCGCTGGTCACGGGGGCCGCCGTGTCGGCTGCCGGCCTGATCGCCTTCGTCGGCCTGGTCGCGCCGCACGTCGTCCGGATGCTCGTCGGCCCCGAGCATCGGACGCTGCTCGTCCTCTCCGCCCTGGGCGGCGGTGCCTTCATGGTGCTGGCCGATCTCACGGCCCGGATCGCCCTGCCCGAGGGCGATCTGCCCGTCGGCGTCGTCACGGCGGCCGTCGGCGGTCCGTTCTTCCTCGCCCTGCTCTGGTCGCGACGGGACCGGCTGGCATGAGCGAGCCGGGGATTGCCATCCACCGCGCCTGGGTCAGCGTCGGCGGCCGGACCCTGCTCGCCGATGTCGAGCTGCAGCTGGGCCGGGGTGAGCTGCTCGCGATCGTCGGGCGCAACGGCGCCGGCAAGAGCACGCTCCTCCGACTGATGGCCGGCCTCCTCGAGCCGAGTCGCGGCGACGTCACGCTCGAGGGCAGGCCGCTTCGGTCGTTCACGGCCCGCGACCGGGCGCGTCGGCTCGGCTTCCTGGCGCCAGCCCGGTTGCCGATCCCGGCGGGCTACACGGTCCGCCAGGTCGTCGGCTGGATGCGCTTCGCCCACCACGACTGGTGGCACTCGACCGGGACGGAAGACACCACGGTCGGGGCCGCGATGGCCAGCCTCGGACTGACCGGGTTCGCCGAGCGCCGGCTCGACACCCTCTCGGATGGCGAGCGCCAGCGGGTCTGGTTCGCCGGCCTCCTCGCCCAGGAGACCGAGTTCGTGCTGCTCGACGAGCCGACGAGCCATCTCGACCTGCCGCACGCGATCGAGAACCTGCAGACGATCCGCTCGTGGGCGATCGCCGGTCGCGGAATTGCAGTCGTCCTCCACGATCTGGACGCGGCGCTCGCCGTCGCCGACCGGGTCGTCGTCGTGGAGGCCGGACGGATCGTCCTCGACGAGCCCGCGGCCCGCGTCCCGCTCGACGAGCTTGGCCGCCGACTGGGGATCGGCCTCGCAGAGGTGACGCTGTACGGCCGCCGGCGGGTACTCGCCCAGGGTCTCGGAGGGGCATGATGCCGGCCCGGCGGACCCCGCTCGTCATCGTCCTCACCGGCGACGGCAAGGGCAAGACGACCGCTGCGTTCGGCCAGGCGCTGCGCGCCGCCGGCACCGGCCTGCGCGTCGCGATCGTCCAGTTCATCAAGGGCTCCTGGCAGACCGGCGAGATCCGCGCGCTCGAGCGCACCGACCTGCCGATCCTGATCGAGCGAACCGGTCGCGGGTTCACGATCGAAGGCCTGCGGGATCCGCGGATCCCGCTGAGCGACCACGCCGAGGCCGCTCGCCACGGCCTCGCCCGGGCCTACCAGCACGTCGGCTCCGGTGACCGCGATCTCGTGGTCCTCGACGAGATCTTCGGCGCCGTGTCGGCCGGCCTGATCGCGGAATCGGACATCCACGGCCTCCTCGACGCGCGCCATCCGGGTGTCCACGTCGTCCTCACCGGACGGGGAGCGCCCGCCAGCGTCATCGAGCGGGCCGACCTGGTCAGCGAGATCCGACTCGTCAAGCACCCCTACGACCGGGGCGTGGACGCCCAGCTCGGGATCGAGTTCTGAGACCGGCCATGCGCGCAGCGTCGGCTTCGCATCGGCTCGGGCCGCAGACCGCCAGCCTCGAGATCCGGTCCGCGGTCGGGCTCCTGACCAGGCTGCCGGCCGGGGTCGCCGGCTCGGGCCGGACCGGTTCGGCGGCGTTCGCGCTCGTCGGCGCCGGGCTGGGACTCCTGGGGGCGCTCCCGGTCCTGGCGCTCGGCGATGACCATCGATTGCTCTCGGCCGTTCTCGCCGTCGGGCTGCTGGCCCTCGTCACCGGCGCACTCCACCTCGATGGCCTGGCCGACACCGCCGACGCCCTCGCCGCCCCGGATCCGGCGACCGCGGAACGAGCCCGGCGCGACCCGGCAATCGGCGCCGCCGGCGCGGTGGCGGTGGTCCTCGTGCTCGCCCTCGACGCGGCCGCGCTGGCCGCCGTTCGCGCGCCGGATGTTCCGACCGCCATCGTGGTCGCGGGTTCCGTGTCGCGCGCCGTCCCGGCCCTCGCCGCGCCGTGGGTGCCCCACGGAGCGAGCGGCTTCGGGGCCTGGTTCGCCGCCGCCTCCGGTCGCGGTGGTGCCGCGGTCGCTGTCCTGACCAGCCTCGCGATCGCGCTCCTCCTGCCCGGCGACGGCCCCAAGCTCGGCTGGCTCGCCGGCCTCGCCGGCGGCCTCGGGCTCCTGGGCGGGCTGAGCCGTCGGTTCGGGGCGATTTCCGGCGACGGGTTCGGCGCGGCGGTGGAGGTCGCGTTCGCGGCAGCGCTCGTCGCGCAGGCGGTGGCCAGGTGACGGTGGGTGTCGCCGGCGCCCCGGACGGTGTGCGGGAGCGCCAGGAGTTGCTGGCGGGCGTCGTCTACGAACATCGGGAAGGATCGGTCGTGTTGCGGCTGGACGCGCCCTGGCAGGTGCTGAGCAGCGCCGTCCTCGGCGGTGGCCGACGCCACGCTCGCGGCGTGCTCAACCTCCACGTTCCGGTTACCTATGCGGACGACCGGCCGGAGCGGACGCTGCGTGGTGCGGCACGGGCGCTCGGGCTCTCGGGCCCGGTTGTCGGCCTGATGACGGCGGTCGATCTCGCCCAGACCCAGCTCTTCGCCGGGCAGGCGGAAGGAGCCGCCGTCCGAGCGGTGATCACCGTCGGGCTGCGCAACGCGAGCCGTCCCGGTGACCCGGCGGTCGCGGCGCCGGGGACGATCAATGCGATCTTCGTCTGCGAGGCGCCGCTCCGGGAGGCGGCGGCCGTCGAGCTCGCGATGCTGCTCGCCGAGGCGAAGGCCGCGACCCTGGTCGAGTCCGGGCTGCGCACGTCGTCCGGCAGGCGAGCGAGCGGGACCAGCACCGACGCGCTGGCGATCCTCTGGCGGCGCGCCCGGGGCCGGGAGCTCCGTCACGCGGGCGCGGCTACGGAGCTCGGCGAGCTCGCCGGCCGGATCATGACCTCCGCCATCGAGTCGGCCATCGCTCGCCCGAGCATCCCGGCCGCGAGCGGGCCGCGGTGAGGCGCTCGACGTTGTGGCTGGCGGCCCTCGCCGTCGACCTCGCCGCCGGCGAGCCGCCGGCCGCCATTCACCCGGTCGTGGTTGCGGGCCGAATGATCGCGGCGCTCGAGGGCGCTCGCCAGCCCGACCCGTCGCGCCCCGGCCGGGACCTCTGGCGCGGCGTCCTCCTCGTCGCCGTCCCGGCCGGCCTCGCGGCGATCCTGGGCCGGCTCGTCGAGCAGATCCGTCCGAGGTGGCTGCGTCTCACGCTCACCTCCTGGCTGCTCGCGTCGTCGTTCGCCCTGCGGGCCCTCCTGGAGGCGGGCGATCGGGCCGAGCGAGCCCTGGCGAATGGCGGACCGGCCGCCGCGCGAGCCGAGCTTCGGGCGCTGGTGAGCCGGCCGGTCGACGATCTCGACGAGGACCACATCGAGTCCGCGGTCATCGAGTCGCTGGCCGAGAACCTGTGCGACTCGTACGTCGCGCCGCTCTGCTGGTTCGCGCTCGGTGGCCTGCCCGCCGTGCTGGCCTATCGCGTCGTCAACACCGCCGACGCGATGGTCGGCTACCACGGACCGTACGAGTACCTGGGCAAGGCCGCGGCCCGCCTCGACGACCTCGTCAACTTCGTTCCGGCTCGGATCACCGCCGCGGCCCTCGTCGCCGCGGCGCCGCTCGTCGGCCAGGACGCGCGGCGAGCCCTGCGGGTCGGATGGCGCGACCACGGGCGCACCGGGAGCCCGAACGCGGGCTGGCCGATGGCGACCGCGGCCGGGGCGCTCGGGGTCTGGCTCGAGAAGCCGGGCACGTACCGGCTCGGTGAGGGCGGGCGGAGCCCTGCCCTCGCCGACGGTGCAGCGGCCGGGCGCCTCGTCCTGGGGGCGGCCACCCTTGCCACCGCGGCGTTCGTCGTTCTCGACCGGAACCGTGGCTAGGCGCCCACCGGCCGGGGTCGTGATGCACGGCGGAGCGCCCGCCGGCTGGCTCGACGTCGGCGTGAACCTGAACCCGCTCGGCGTCCCCGAGCCGGTTCGTCGCGCGCTCACGGCCGTCCGGTTCGACCGTTACGCCGACCTGGATCCGTCAGCGGCCGAGCGGCATCTGGCCGCCGACGCCGGGGTCTCGCCTTCCCGTGTCCTGCTGACGGCGGGCGCCAGTGAAGCCCTCCGACTGATCGCGACGGCGCTGCTTCGGCCGGGTGTGCGTGCCCTGATTGCCGGCCCGACCTACGGCGAGTACGGGCGACTGGCCGCCCTGAGCGGGGCCGAGGTCGAGGAGTGCCGGGCGGCGGCGCCGGCGTTTCGCCCGCCGGTCGCCGCCCTCGAACGTGCGCTCCGCCGATCGGGCCCGGCGGTCGCCTTCGTCTGCGATCCGAACAACCCGACCGGACGACCCCTCACCGACGCGGATTTTCGCCGACTGGTGGCCGCACTCGGAGACCGGGCGAACCGGCACCGCCGGCTCCTGGTCATCGACCAGTCGTTCGCGCCGTTCGCCGACCGTCGGTCGCCGCTAGCGGATCTCCTCGCCACCGGCCGCGTCATCGTCATCCGATCGCTCACCAAGCTGCTCTCGTGCCCAGGAATCCGCGTCGGCTACGTCCTGAGTTCGGCCCGCCTCCTTGCGCAGCTCGTGGCGGTCCGGGACCCGTGGCCGGTCGGGGCTCATGCGATCGCCGTGGCCTCCGCCGCGACCTGGACGCTCGATCCTGCTGCGAAGCGCCAGGTTCGGGCATGGCGAGGAATGCTCGCCGACGGGCTCCGGGCGCGCGGGCTCCGACCGTGCCCGTCGGCCGCGAACTTCCTCCTCGTCGAGGTCGGGCCGACCGCGGAGGCCCTCGTCGCGCGGGCGGCCCGCCGACGCGTCGGCATCCGCTGGTGCGCGAGCTTCGGGTTGCCGGACCACGTTCGCGTGGCAGTTCGCCCGCCGGCCGACCAGGAGCGCCTCTTCGCGGTGCTCGACGCGATCCTGCCAGCGCTGCCGTAGCACGTCGTGGACACCGTCTACCTGGTCCGCCACCCGCTCAGCGCATGGTCGGGCCTGCGCTACGCAGGGCGGACCGACGTCCCCCTGACGGCCGACGGACGACGCCAGCGGGAGCTGATCGCAGCCGAGCTGGCGGGACGGGTGACCGGGGCAGCCGGCGTCGTCTCGAGTCCGCTCGGGCGCGCTCGCGAGACCGCCTCCCGCATCGCCGAGGCCGGTGGCTGGGCGCTCGTCGTCGACCCACGCTGGCGCGAGGTCGACTTCGGCGCCGCCGAGGGTGCCACGTTCGAACGGCTCGCCGCGTCCTGGCCGTCGGTCGCCGAGCGACTCCTGCGCGGCGACCGAACGATCGACTGGCCGGGAGGCGAGAGATGGCGCGAGCTCCGGTCCCGCGTCACGGCCGCGTGGCGCGACCTGCTCGGCGAGCCGTTCGACGTCGGGATCGTCGTCTCCCACGGGGGCCCGATCGCCGTCGCCCTCGAGCGCGCCCTCGGGACCGCGCGCCTCGCCGCCGCGGCGCACGTCGAGCCCGGGGAGGTCCTGGAGCTGACCGTCGGCGCACCGTGCCACCTTGCTCGTCGCTGGAGACCCGGCCGATGAGCCACCTCCCGAAGCCCAGCCGCGGAGCGGTCCTGATGATCCAGGGCACCGCCTCGTCGGTCGGCAAGAGTCTCCTCGTCACGGCCCTCTGCCGGATCTTCCGCCAGGACGGGTACCGGGTCGCCCCGTTCAAGGCTCAGAACATGTCCCTCAACTCGGCCGTGACCGCGGATGGACGCGAGATCGGCCGCGCCCAGGCCGTCCAGGCTGCCGCGGCCGGGATCGAACCGAGCGTCGACATGAACCCGATCCTCCTGAAGCCCGAGGCGGATGCGCGCTCCCAGGTGGTCGTGCTCGGCCGGCCGATGGCGAGCCTCTCCGCCGGCGACTACAACGCGCGCACGGCGGCGCTCTGGGAGGTCGTCACGGGTGCGCTCGACCGGCTGCGTGCCGCGTACGACCTGGTCGTGATCGAAGGCGCCGGCAGCCCGGCCGAGGTGAACCTGAAGGCGTCCGACATCGTGAACATGCGGGTCGCCCGGTACACCGACGCGCCCGTGCTCCTCGTCGCCGACATCGATCGGGGCGGGGTGTTCGCGGCGCTCGTGGGGACGCTCGAGCTGCTCGAGCCGGACGAGCGGGCGCTGGTCCACGGGCTCGTCATCAACAAGTTCCGCGGTGACCGTCAGCTCCTCGATCCCGGGCTCGACTTCCTGGTGCGGCGCACCGGCACGCCGGTCCTCGGAGTCGTCCCGTACCTGCCGCGCCTGCAGATCGCCGAGGAGGATTCGGTCGCCCTGGAACGCCATCGTCCGCGGGACGCAGCGCCGTCCCTGTCCGGCCCGCCTCTCGAGATCGCCGTGGTGCGCCTCCCCCGGATCGCCAATTTCGACGACTTCGATCTCCTCGCCGCCGAGCCGGCGGTCCACCTGCGCTACGTCGAGCGGCGGGAGGAGCTGGGCAGACCGGATCTCGTGATCCTGCCCGGGAGCAAGACGACGGTCGCCGACCTCGGCTTCCTGCGGGCGACCGGCCTGGCCGGGCGGATCGTCGAGCTCGCCCGGTCGGGTACGCCTGTCCTGGGCGTCTGCGCCGGCTACCAGATGCTCGGGGTGGTCCTGCGGGATCCGTCGGGCGTCGAGTCCTCGACGCCCGAGACCGCCGGCCTCGGGCTCCTGCCGGTAGAGACGACCTTCCGTCCCGAGAAGCGAACCCGTCGGGTGCGGGCGAAGGTGGTCACGCGCCAGGGGTTCTTCGGCGGCCTGCTCGACACGGTCGTCGAGGGCTACGAGATCCACATGGGCGTGACGACGACCGACGGCCCGCCGCTCTTCCGGGTCGAAGCCGACGGGGAGGCGGGGCGCCCGGACGGCTGCGTCGGCCCGGGCGGGATCGTCGCCGGAACGTACTTGCACGGCCTGTTCGAGGGTTCCGCTTCCCGGCGCGCGCTGATCGAGTGGCTCGGGGCGCGGCGCGGCCTGCGGCTGACCGCCGGCGAGGTCCCGTCGCCGGACGCCGAGTTCGAGCGGCTGGCCGACGCGGTCCGGGCCAACCTGGACCTGGCGACGATCCGTCGTCTCATCGGGCTGGCGGGGTAGGCGATGGGCAGGGTCGTGCTCGTCACCGGCGGCGCCCGAAGCGGCAAGAGCACCTTCGCCGAGGCGCTCGCGGCGCGGCGCGGCGAGCGCGTCGTCTACATCGCGACGGCGACGGCCGGCGACGCCGAGATGGCCGATCGGATCGCCCGCCATCGAGCGCGCCGGCCGGCGTCCTGGCTCACCCTCGAGGCCCCCCTCGACATCGTCGCGGGGCTCGCCGCGGTGGCCTCCGGGGTGGAGGCCGTGCTCGTCGACTGTCTCGCCGTCTGGACCGCGAATCGACTGCTGGCCCTCGGCGAGCCGGCCGAGGACGGGTGGTGGGAGCGCGTCGCGACCCTCGAGCGCGTCCTGGCGGAGGAACTGGATCGGGTCGTCGCGACCGGGCTAGCCTCGCCCTGGGAGCTCCTCCTCGTCACGAACGAGGTCGGCTTCGGCGTGGTGCCCCCGACCGAGCTCGGCCGGGCGTACCGGGACCTCCTCGGCCGGCTCAACCAGGCGGTCGCGGCCCGGGCGGACGACGTCTACCTCGTCGTTGCCGGGCTTGCCGTGGAGATCAGGCGACTGGCGGCGGAGCGGCCGCGTGGCTGAGTCGGTCGCGACGCGCACGGCCGTCGCCTTCGTGCCGATGACCTGCGGGGAGCTGGTCCAGGGCAGCTGCCACGGATCGCCGTTTCTCGTCTCCTGTCCGATCGATCGCTACGCCCGGGTCAGCGCCGAGGTCGACGAGACGGGCCGCACGAGCGGCCCGGTCGGCCGGACCAAGGCCGTCGCCGCGGCCCGACGCACGCTCGCGCACCTCGGCCATTCGGCGCTCGGTGTCAGGCTCGACGTCTCCTCGGAGCTCCCGGTTGGCCGGGGCTTCGGAACGAGCACCGCAGACGTGGTCGGGGCGATCGTCGCCACCGGACGAGCGCTGGGCCGGGAGCTCTCGCCCGAGGTGATCGCCCGACTGGCGGTCGAGGTCGAGCCGAGCGACGGCACACTCTTTCCCGGGCTCGCCATCTTCGATCACCGGCAGGGCAGCCACTGGGAGATGCTCGGACGCGCGCCCGAGCTGACGGTGGTCGTGCTCGACTTCGGCGGCAGCCTCGACACGGTTGCCCACAACGCGGCTCTCGATCTGGGCGCGCTCGAGCGCAGGTCGGGGCTGCACGAGCGCGCGCTCGAGCTCCTGCGCCGCGGCGTGGCCGATGCCGATCCCGGCGCGATCGGCGAGGCGGCGACGATCAGCACCCTCGCCAACCAACCGATCGCCCGCAAACCGGCACTGCCCGCGGTGCTCGCAGTCGCCGCGCGGCTTCGTGCGTGGGGCGTCTGCGCTGCCCACAGCGGCACGGCGCTCGGCCTCCTGCTTCCACCGGACGAGGAGCTGGTGGCGCGCGCCGTGACCGAGGCGCGGCGTTCGGTGCCCGGCCTCGTCGATATCTGGGCGACCCGCCTGGTCGATGGCGGGGCACGCGTCCCGGCGAACGGATCGACCCCGCCAACAACCTGGTCTGACGCAACAGCCCGTCCAACCCCCATGGAGGCGACCGATGAACGAGCATCTCTCCCCTGACTCGATCGACAGCGCAACCGATCCGGCCGCCTTCGCCTTTCCGGCGCACTGGCGAGAGGGCGTCTACGAGGCGATCCAGCGACGGCGCGACGTCCGCCGCTTCCGCCCGGATCCGGTCCCGCCCGAGGTGCTCGCCCGGGTGCTCGACGCCGCTCACCACGCGCCCTCGGTGGGCTTCATGCAGCCGTGGAACTTCACCGTCATCGCCGACCACCGGACCCGCCAGCAGGTCCACGAGCTCTTCCGGCGGGAACGGCTGGCCGCCGCCCAGTTCTTCGACGAGCCGCGCCGATCGCAGTACCTGTCCTTCAAGCTCGAAGGAATCCTCGACGCTCCCGTGAACATCTGCGTCACGTCTGATCCGACCCGGACCGGCCCCGAGGTGCTGGGCCGGAACTCGATCCCGGAAACCGACGTCTACTCGACCTGTCTGGCCGTCCAGAATCTCTGGCTGGCGGCGCGCGCCGAGGGGCTCGGGGTCGGCTGGGTCTCGATCCTGAAGCAGGCGCAGCTCCGGTCGATCCTGGGGATCCCTCCCCACGTCATCCCGGTCGCCTACCTCTGCCTGGGCTACCCGGAGGATCTGCCAGACCAGCCGGAGCTCGAGCGAGCGGGCTGGCTGCCGCGTCGCGAGCTCCAGGACACGATCTACTACGAGACGTGGGGTCAGCGTTCCCACTCGGACTGGCCGGCACTCCATCGGCTGCTGACGTCGCCGACGCCACCGCGTGGGCCCGAGCGCATCCTCGAAGTCGTCCGGCGGATCGGCCCCCTCGATCTGGCAGCGATGGCGGCGACGCGTGCCCGTCTCGACCGTCTCACGAAACCACAGGGGAGCCTCGGCCGACTCGAGGAGCTGGCGATCAGGCTCGCCGGCATCACCGGCACGCCCCGGCCGACACTCGGCCGCAAGGCCGTCGTGGTCATGGCGGCGGACCACGGCGTGGCGGCCGAAGGCGTCTCTGCCTACCCGCAGGAAGTCACCGGCCAGATGGTGCTCAACTTCCTGCGCGGCGGTGCTGCGATCAACGTCCTCGCCCGGCGTGCCGGGGCGCGCGTCGCGGTTGTCGACATGGGAGTCGCCGTCGACCTGCCGCCTCACGAGGAGCTGATCAGCCGGAAGATCGCACGCGGCACGAGGAACATGGCCGAAGGGCCGGCGATGAGCGAGGAGGAGATGGTCACGGCCGTCGTCGCCGGGATGGAGGTCGTCGAGGCCGAGGCCGAGCGCGGTCTCGACCTGGTCGCGACCGGCGACATGGGGATCGGCAACACGACCGCCTCGAGCGCGATCGTGGCGGCGATCACCGGGCGCCGCCCGGTCGACGTCACCGGGCGCGGGACGGGCATCGACGATGCCGGCCTGGCCCGCAAGGTGGCCGTCATCGAACGGGCGCTCCAGGTGAACCGCCCTCGGCGCGACGACCCGCTCGATGTCCTGACCAGGGTGGGCGGACTCGAGATCGCGGGCCTCGTCGGGGTCATCCTCGCCGCGGCCGCTCGACGCATCCCGGTCCTGGTCGACGGCTTCATCTCGGGCGCCGCCGCGCTCGTGGCGACCGAGCTCTGCCCGCCGGTCCGCGAGTACCTGATCGCGGCGCACAGCTCGGTCGAGATCGGCCACCGCGTGATGCTCGAGCGGATGGAACTGGTGCCCTTCCTCAACCTCGACCTGCGCCTCGGCGAGGGGACCGGGGCCGCGATGCTCATGCATCTCGTCGACGACGCGCTCGCCATCCTCGACGAGATGGCAACGTTCGGTGAGGCAGGCGTGGCGGAGCGGACGGCGACCGCCTGAAGGCGGCATGCAGGGCGGCATTCGTCTCGATTCGTGGTATCCTCGCGCCAACTCACATATCGCCTCCGGGGAGCGCATTCGCGCTGAGAGGGTGGCCCTCGCCACCGACCCGCCGAACCTGATCTGGGTCATGCCAGCGAAGGAAGCAGGCCTCACGTGACCAGGCCGCACGTGACTCGTTGCCGTCCTCCCCGGAGGACGGCAGTTTCATGTGTCGGGAGGCACCGAGTCAGGTGAGAGCGATCGACGGGGTCGCCGCCAGCGCAGGCGCGGCCACGGAGCACGGCCCGACCCGGGGCGAGGGCTCGGCCGGCGAGACGCCGTCAGTCGGTGAGACGCCGTCAGCCGTCGCGCACCGCCCGGCCGTCGAGCGGAGCCCGGCGCGGCCCCGAGCGCTGACGATCGCCGGCTCCGACTCGGGCGGCGGCGCGGGGATCCAGGCCGACCTCAAGACCTTCGCCGCGCTCGGCGTCTACGGCACGTCGGTCATCACGGCGGTCACCGCCCAGAACACGGTCGCTGTCCGGGCGATCCACGACCTGCCCGCAGAGATCGTCGCCACCCAGATCGACGCCGTTTTGGAGGACATCGGCGCCGACGCCGTCAAGACCGGGATGCTCTCGAGCGCGGCGATCGTCGCCGTCGTCGCCGGGCGCCTGCGCGCGCACCGGGTGGAGCGGCTCGTCGTCGACCCGGTCATGGTCGCCAAGAGCGGCGACCGCCTCCTGCGCGAGGACGCCGTGGCCGCCCTCCGGAAGCTGCTCCTCCCGCTGGCCGCGGTCGTCACCCCGAACGCGGCTGAGGCGGGCATCCTCGCCGGCCTCGAGGTCGTGGACGAGACCACGGCCCGCGAGGCTGCCCGGCGGATCCGCGCCCTCGGGCCGGGCCTGGTCATCGTCAAGGGTGGCCACCTCGGGGGCGAGCGGTCCGACGACATCGCCTGGAACGGCGCCTCCTTCGAGGTCCTGTCCGCGCCCCGGATCGAGACGCCCCACACCCACGGGACGGGCTGCACGTTCTCGGCGGCGATCACGGCGGAGCTGGCGCGGGGCCGCTCGCCACTCGACGCCGCCCGGGCGGCGAAGGCGTACCTGCACGGCGCGATCGAGCACGCGGAGCCGCT
>CAYMBB010000012.1:16486-19927 GCA_964388515.1 uncultured Anaerolineaceae bacterium | reverse complement strand
GCATGCTCGATCTCGCCGAGGGCGAGATACGCGGTGTAACCCGTGATGTCAGCGATCAGGAGGAACCCTGACTCGGGGACGGCAGCCATGCGCCGAACCCTAGACCTTGGAGTCGGTCCAATGTCAAGCCCCCGAGCCGGCATCCCCGGGGATGCCGGCTCAGTCGGGCTCCAGACCCGGCACCATGAGCCACCCCTCGGCCAACCCCCCGATAGACCAGCTGCTCGGTGCCCAGGCCGTAGCGCGCCCGCAGGTCGGCGAGATGCTGCTTCGCGGTGCTAGGCCACCGTGAGCCCCGGCGCGTTGCAGCACGAAGGCGATCAGCCAGCTGCAACGCGAGGTCGCTCGGCGCGGAAGTAGGCCATCGATCCGACGGCCTGGACCTCCACGTTGCTGAACGAGGCCGAGAGGATCTCGCGAAGGCCGTCTTCCGAGTCATCGAGATTGTCGAAGCTACCTTCGGCGTTGAAGGCCCGCAGCACGACCCGCGCGAGCGCGCCGTGCTGCCCCGATCGGCCGAGCACGGAGGCACCGAACAGGACGCCGTCCGCGTCGAGAACCGCGGCCACGTTGGCGATCGCAGCCGCCTTCCGGGCCATCGGGCCGGGCAGGCAGTGAAGGACCAGGTTGAGTGCGGCCGATGCGAACCGGTCGTCAAGCGGCAGGGGCTTGAGGACGTCCGCCTCGATCGTTCGCAGGTCGAAGCCTCGGAGTCGCGCCGACGCGTGGGCGAGCACATTCGGGTTGGGATCCAGCAACGTCACGGGTGCGCCATCGGGAAGGCCGCTTCGCCGGAGGAAGTAACCGGTCCCAGGTCCGACATCGAGGTGACGCGGTCGGGCGGTGCGCCGATAGCCCTGGACCAGCTGCTCGATGGGGCAGCGCCACACGTAGCGGGCCACCGGCCCGAGCACTACGGGGTCGTACAGGTTGAGCAGGGCTCTCGTGTAGCCCGCCTGACCTCGGAATGCGGGATCGTCGCGGTCCATCCGGCTCTCCGATCTCAATACCCCGGCCAGCGGCGGGCGACCCAGGGTCTCGCAGGGACCGAGAGCAGCGGGTGCCCGGTCATGCCATCGACCCGAAGCTCAGGCGCAGGAGCACGATGCCGAGGAGGAGGCGCCACACGATCGTGCCGAGGATCGACGCGAGCGCTCCTCGAGACGGGCGAGCGCGGCGTACAGGGTTCCCGGACCCAGCGGCCGGCCCGTGCTGCCCTCCACGTCGGTCATGATCGCGTAGCCGTGCTTCGGCCCATCCGACAGGCTGACGAGGATGAGCAGTGCCGGCTCAGCAAACCGGCCGAGCTCGGGGATCCGGGTGACCATGGCGGTCCCCTCGATACTACGCTGAACGATACATCGTGCGGCGTAGAATCGCACCCATTCAAGCGCATGTCAAGACCTGAATGGCTGGAGCCCGTAGTCGAGAAGCTGGCTCTTGGCGTCGAGATCGCTCGAGCCTCCGGAGGGCGCTGGGCGGTGCGTGGTTGCGCGTCAGCGGGTGCGCAGCGCAGTGGACACGGCTCCGGCGCGAGCGAGGCGCAGACCCACGCTGGGGGCCGGTTGCTCTCGATGGAGCGGACTATTAGAATGACCGCATGACCATCAAGTTGACCGCAACCGAGGCTAAGGCCAAGATCCTGGCGCTGCTGGACGAGGTGGCAGCCGGTCAGGAGGTGGAGATCACGAAGCACGGCCGGACAGTGGCACGGCTCGTTCCGGCGAGGGGACCACACGCCCTGAAGGGAAGCCTCATCGGAGTGGCCATGACGGCAAGCCCTGAAGAGGACTTGTTCACGACCGGTGTGACCTGGGACGTCGAGTGAGCACGGTCGTCCTCGATAGCCACGTCGTCCACTGGTGGTCGGCCGAGCCCAATCGAATCAGCCCCGTCGCCGCCAAGGCCATCAGCGACGCAGATGAGCTGGCGGTCGCCGACATTACCTGGTTCGAGCTGGCCTGGCTGGCGAGGCACGAGCGGATCGTCGTCTCGATCCCGATCGCCTCGTGGCTGCAACAGCTGGCAGCTCAGGTCCGCACGATCCCTGTGACGCCGTCGATCGCGACCACAGCCGTCAACCTGCCGTCATCGTTTCCCGGCGATCCGGCCGATCGGTTGATATACGCCACCGCGATCGAGCAGGGCTGGCCGCTCATCACCAAGGACGATCGGTTGCGAGCACACCCCCACCCGCGCCCCGTGGCGCTCTGGTAGAGGGCATCAGCCGGCGAGCCAGGGATCGGCGCCGATCACGACACATCGGAGCTTCCTCGAACGGACGCTAAGCCCGGGTCCACGTGTGCCCTGCCAAGGGCTCGATGGCCAGCGGGTGGACGTCCCGCCGGGGTAACTGCCGGGCAGCCCCGGAGCAAGTGGCCGGTGTCGGGCGAGATCCCCGCGTCGAAGCGCCAGGTTTGAACCTCGGAAGGAGGTGGCAACCGGACAGGCCGCAGCATCACGCCAAGGCTGCCGCATCGAAAGGGTAAGCGTGGAGTGGCGAGCCCCGGTGGATTTGGCGAAGCCAGCAGCGGGGCGTCGAGTACCCGGAGCGCGCCCGGCACTCCCCGGTGCAGGGGCCGTGGCATATCCAGACGGTGATCGAGTCAACAGGGGAGGCCCTCCTGCCCGCCGGGTCCTCAGGTGGGGGAGCCGGCAGCGCGCCGGTTGGCCTATGCGCAGGCGGGACCCCGGGAGGAACGATCTGGTCGCCGAGGCGACTCGTCAGCCGCCGATCAGGAAGAGCAGCCCGGCAACGACGAGCACGCCCTCGATGACGACCACGAACACTCGCTCCGGCAGGCGGTCGACGATCCGCTTCCCGGTGAACGATCCCGCGACCATGATCGGACCGAGTGCGAGACCGATCGCCACAGACCCTCCGGTCAGCAGCGACGCGTTGCCATACGCCACGAGCTTGGTGACGTGCATGACCACGGTGGACAGGGCCTCCGTCCCGATGTACGCGCCCTTGACCAGACCGTAAGCAAGAAAGAACGGGGCCATCAGTGGCCCGACACTGCCCAGGAGCGCGGACAGGAAGCTGGACACGGCGCCCAGGATGGCGAACGACCGCTGTGGGATGTGGGGTGCTGGCCCCGGGCGCAGATGGCGCCAGGCCACGACGAACAGCAGGAACGCACCGAGAATCCGGGTCAGGGCCGACAGCGGAGCCGTGGCGAACAGCAGTCCGCCGATCAGCGCGGCCGGAATGCCTCCGAGCGCGAACCAGCCGACCACACCCAGGTCGAGCTCGGTGCGGTTGAACCAGACCCGGGAACCGTTGCCGATCAGCTGCGCCACGGTGAGGATCGGGATCGCGTCGCGGACACCGAAGGCCGCCACGAGGACAGGGAGCAGGACGGCGGCGCCCCCGAAGCCGGTGACGGCGGCAAGGGTGCTGGCGACCAGCGCGGCCCCGGCGACCAGGATCAGCTCGGG
>CAYMBB010000012.1:11970-16386 GCA_964388515.1 uncultured Anaerolineaceae bacterium | reverse complement strand
CCGCCGGAGCCGGACGGGCGCCGAGCGAGCCGGGACGCCCGCGGCCTCGGCCGCCAGCACGACCGCGCGCTCGAGGTCGCCGATCTCGTCGACCAGCCCGAGCTCCCTGGCCTGCTCGCCCAGCCAGACCTCCCCGGTCGCCAGCTCCCGGACCCGCTCCTCGGCCAGGCGCCGGCTCCGTGCGACCCGGCCTACGAAGGCGTCGTAGAAGGCATCGACGATCGCCTGCTCCTTGGCGCGCTCCTCGTCGGTCTCCTCGCGCCACGGCGCGCCCATCCCCTTGAGCCAGCCGGCGCGGTTCTCGGTCACGCTGACGCCGAGCCGGTCGAGGAGTCGCGGCAGCCGGGGGCCGGCCGAGATGACGCCGATCGAGCCCACGATGGCGTGTGGCTGGGCGACGATCCGGTGGGCGGCCAGGGCGGCCAGGTACGAGCCGGACGCGCCCGTGCCGCGGATCGCGGCGACGAGCGGCTTCTGCGCGGCCAGCCGTTCGAGGGCCAGGAACATGTCGTCCGAGGCCGTCGCGGAGCCGCCCGGCGAGTCGATGTCGAGCACGACGGCCGGCACGCGCCGTGATTCGCGGAGGCGACGGACGAGCTCGATCCAGTCAGCCGTCCGGGCGCCGCCGGCGATCGGTCCGTAGAGCCGCAGGATCGCGACGTGGCCGGGCGGGAAGTAGCGGGTCAAGCCCGACACGAAGGCTCGCAGGCGTCCGACATTCATGACCCTACCAGCCTACCCGATCGCTGACCACGCCTCGGCGGCGAGCCTCCGGCGCCCTGTCCCGGGGCCCGCGCCACAGGCCGGGCTCGCGCGATGGCGACCAGCCGGGCCCCGGCGCGGCGGCCATCCGGCGCCACCCCTGCCGCAGCCGGCGCTCGATCGCGGACCAGGCCGGGATGGCGCTCGTGCCGTCGGCCGCCTCGGTGCTCGATCCGCCGACGGCGCAGGCGGCGCTGACCGCCTCGGGCGGCGACATCGCCGTCAGCAGCCCGAACAGGAACCCCGCGATCGTCGCGTCCCCGGCTCCGGCCGTCCCGACGACGTTCGCCTCGAACACGCTCGAGTAGAGCTCCCGGTCCGCCCACGGCACCGAACGGTCGCCGAGGCCGGCGGCGAGACGGGTCGCGGACGCCGTCCGGATGTACAGGCCGTGCTCGCCGAGCTTCACCCCGGCGATCGCGACCCCCAGGCCGATCAGCTCGTCCACGAGGCGGGCGACGGAGGCCAGGACCGGCGCCCCGCGCTCGTCCCGATCGACGCGCCGGCGCAGGAGGCGGCTCGCTTCGGCCAGGCTGGGCAGGAAGACGTCGACCTCGGGCAGGACCTGCGCGAGGAGCCTCCGCCAGCGGACCGGGCCAGCGTCCGGATCGAGGTTCGCGTTGGCCATGTCGAGCGATGTCATCAAGCCGTGGGCGCGCGCCCGCGCGAGCAGGCGGCGCAGCTCCCGCCCCTCGTCCGCGATCATCGCCGCCATCAGGGGCGGATAGCCGACGTGGAGCAGCGACCCGCCCGCGAGCACCTCGTCGGGCACGTCGGCCGCGACGAACGTGTCGTTCACCCCCGGGAAGTGCTGGATCTCACGGTCGCGGCCGGGCCGGTTCCAGACCAGGCTGTACGAGGTCGACGCGCCGGCCGCGACGACCAGTCGGGCCGCATCGCCGGGGACCGCCTCACGCACGAGCCCGGCCAGCACGCCTCCCAGGCGATCGTCGCCCACGCGGGCCACGAGCCTCGATCGCAGGCCAAGCCGGTGCAGGGCAAGCCCGGTGTTGCCGACACAGCCGCCGACGGCCAGAGTGATCGGACCGAGCGCTTCGAGCGCCCCCGGCCGCACCGCCCGCCGCTCCGTCGCCCGATCCGCGGGACCGGCGAGCAGGCGCGGGATGATGTCGAGGCAGATGTGGCCGGCGACGACGACCGCGGGCGGATCGACCGCCCGGGCCGCCGGGTCCCCGGTCACGGAGCCTCCGCGCCCCCGAGGCGCTCGAAGGCGAGCTCGAGACCGAGGCGGAGCGCCTGGCCGGGACCGAGGATTGCCAGGGCGCCCGGCTCGCCCCGGAGCAGCCGCCGCAGGCCCTGGGGGGCGTGGGTCTGGGGCTCGACCGCGATCGCGTCGAGATCGCCTGGGCTGGCCGCCACGACATGTGGCGTCGGCGAGGCGATCCGGATCGTGGCCCGCAGGCCGAGGTCCGGCCAGGCCAGTTCGACCGGCGGCTCGGTGAGCCGGGTCCAGGTCGCGTCGAGGCCGGCCGCCATCTCGCCAAGCGTGCGCAGGTCGAACGGGCCGTGGACCGGCACCGGCTCCGGCTCGCTGTCGAGGTTCGAGCGGTAGACGGCATCGCCCCGGATCGCGACCAGGACCGGTCGACGGAACCAGGGGTGGATCCCCAGCCCGGCCGGCATCGGGTCGGGCGATCCGTTGGCGAGCTCGAGCTCGAGCCGGACCGCGTGCTCGACGACCTCGACCCGGAGGCCGGCCTCGTACGGCCACGGCCAGCCGTCCCCGCCGCCGCGGACGTGGAAGGAACCGTCCGCCCGGCGTTCCCAGGGCCGGGCGTAGACCTGGCCGTGGATGGCGGTCCCGTCGGGGGAGTTCGAGCCGAGGTGGATCGTGCGCGAACCGAGGGCGACCGGGCCGGCCTCGATCCGGTTGCACCAGGGGGCCATGACGTAGGCGCCCCAGAGGAACGGGCTCCGCTCGTGCTCGGCCGGATCGGCCGGGACGCGGAGGAGATCGTGGCCGGCGACCCGGAGCCGGTGGAGCCTGGCACCGAGCTCGGGCAGGACGACGACCTCGACCTCCCCGTCGGAAAACGTCACCTCGTCCATGTCCACCCTCCACCACCGTGCGGCCTCTCGAGCCTGTCCGGGTCGGGCGAACCAGGGCGCCCCGTCCCGGTCACGGCCCGGGGGGCAGCCATGGGCGCGCCTGGCTGGCGCCCCGCGCGATCTCGACGAACTGGTCGGCGCTCACCTCGAGCCACGGCCCGAGCTCGCCGTCCGGCCACTGGACGCGCAGCCTGGCCGTGTTCGCCGGGCCGAGCCCGACGTGGATCCAGCCGAGCTGACCGCCGGCGTGGCCGCCGCCGACCGTGATCTCGCGCCGGAGCGTCGCGTCCCCGAGCTGGACCTCGACCCAGGCGCCGATCGCGTCGCGGTTCGGACCCGGCTCGGCCAGGCGGATCGCCAGCCAGTGGCCGGGCGGCGCGGGCCGCGCGGGATCGCCCGAACCCACGTTCCGCCACAGGCGCACCGGGTCCCCGAGGTTCACCTCGATGAGGTCGAGCATCCCGTCGAGGTTGAAGTCGGCCAGGGCGGCGCCCCGGCCGCGCCCGTAGTTCAGGATCCCGGCCGCCTCGGCGCCCTCCTGGAACGTCCCGTCCGGCTGGCCGAGAAGCAGGTTGCTGGGATCCCGCGCCGCGTAGTCGGGCATGGCGCTGACATTGCCCTTGGAGACGAACAGGTCGATGAAGCCGTCGTTGTTCACGTCCTGGAACTCCGGGTGCCAGGCCGTGGAGGGGAGCACGTCGCCCCCGGCGAACGGCCGGGCCGCATTGACGCCCCGCTTGAGCGCGATGTCGCGGTACCTGGGGCTGTCCGGCCCGGCGGCCAGGGTCTGGAGCTTGTTGTCGCCCTGGCTGGTGAGGTAGACCTCGGGATAGCCGTCGCCGGTCAGGTCATAGCTGGCGATTCCCATCCCCCAGATCTCGAGCCGGGCCCAGCCGTCGGCGTCGGTGTAGAGCCGTGGCGGCTGGTCGGGGGCGATCCGCCACAGCTGGTCCTGGCCGTCGACGTAGTAGTGGCGGTCGTTCGTCACCCGCAGGTCACGCCGGCCGGAGCGGTCCCAGTCGCTGAACAGGACCGACAGCGTGCAGTAGCCGGGCGTGAGCGCGATCGGCGGGCCATAGCGCGCCCCGGAGGCGTCGGGGCGAAGCAGGACGTTGTCCGCGCACGTGCTCGACGGCGCCCCGGACGGGTCGAGGGCCAGGTAGTTGCCGAGGGCCAGGGTGGGCAGGCGCGCCGAGCCCTCCCAGGTGGCGCTGAAGGCGGTCGTCCAGGCATTCAGGGACGGGAACGAGAAGGCCTCGTTGGCCCGCTCGAACCGGCAGTCGCCGAGCCCGCGCAGGACGACGGTCTCGCCGACCCTGAGGACGACCAGGTCGACTCGGCCATCGCCGTCGATGTCGATCGGGTACGCCCCGCTCACGCCAGTCAGGCTGGTCGCAGGATCGTCGAGGCGGGTGAAGCGGAACGCACCGCCGACGGGGCTGTCGTTGCGATAGAGGGCGGCCGGCCTGCTCCCGCCGGCGAGGAAGACGTCGGGCCGGCCGTCGTCGTTGCAGTCGAGGACGGCCACGCCTCCGCCGACGAAGAAGGTCGAACCACCGTCGTAGACGTGGTCGATCCCGGCCG
>CAYMBB010000012.1:0-11870 GCA_964388515.1 uncultured Anaerolineaceae bacterium | reverse complement strand
CCTCCGCCGACGAAGAAGGTCGAACCACCGTCGTAGACGTGGTCGATCCCGGCCGTGGCCGTCTCCTCGACGAACCGGGGCGGAGGTGCGGCCGTCGTGGGCGTCGAGCCGCGGACCTGGGTCAGCGCGACCCCGGCCGCCACGAGGACGACGAGCGTCACGCCGGCCAGGACGGCAACGACCGCGGCCGACCGGCGGCTCATGCGGCCGACCGGCGGCTCATGGGGCCGACCGACGGCTCATGCGGCCCAACCCGTGGCGCGCCGAGGGCACCGCAGCCGATCCCGCTCAGGAACCGACCAGGCCGGCGTAGTAGCGCTGGGCCATCGCCCAGGCCGACTTCCCGCACTGCGCACCGACGACCCGACCGGTGAGGTCGTCCGCCGCGACATGGATCCCGCCGTACAGGCGCGACTGTCCGGCCTGGTCGGCGGCGTCGTAGTAGGTGGCCCACTCGAGCCGGATGTCGGTCGTCGGGCCGGCCTCGAACTTGAGCGAGCCGGCCTTGATCGTGTAGCCGCTGAGGCCCCCCGGGAAGTACTCGCTGCCGGTGATCGCGGTCAGCACCTCGGCGGCCGCCCGGCTGAACGTGCTGTGCCCGGAGATGTAGCCCTGGAAGGCCGGGGTGACGAAGGTCGGGAGCTGGTACGGGACCCAGTCGACGGCGAGGATCCACCGGCTGCCGCCGATCTGGGTCTTCGGGTCCTGCGGGTTGCCGCCCCAGGCCTTGACCGCGATCTCGCCCTCGTGGCCGGCGAGGGCCGCGTGGCGCTGTCCGGGCGCGCTCGTCTCCTTCGTGACGACCTCGATCAGACCGGGGACGAGCGGCAGCCCTTCGGGGTCGTAGGACGGTCCCTGCGGGTCGCTCGACTGGCCCCGTCCGCCCATGTAGCGGATCATCGAGATCGGGCGCACGCCGTCGTAGTCACCCTTCAGCCCCCAGGCTGCGATCGCCGCGTCGTGGACCGCGCCGTTGAGGGCGAGGTAGAGCTTGACGTCCCATTCGAGCCGGTTCACGACGGGGCCCGTGCCTCCGATCCGGAGATTCGGGGCAAGCTCGTCAGAGACGAGATTGGCGAGCACGTTCCAGTGGCCCGGGGGCGTCTCGGAATTCGGCCCGTCGGCCCAGAACTCGGCCATCACCCGGTAGAAGTCGGCTGCATTGACGATGTCCGGCGGGTACGGCTGACCGGTGGCCGGGTTGAGCGTGCGGCCGCGGCCGTCGTTCGTGCCGAGCGTGTTGTTGCCGCGTGCGGCGGGCGAGATGTCGAGCGTCTGCCCGAGGGTGGGATCGAGGAGGCTGCTGTCGCGGATCACCTCGACCACCTGCTCCTTGAAGATCCGGTCGGTGGCCGGGTCGCCCAGGCGGGGCGGCGGTCCCGGATCGATCGGGGCGCCCGCGGCCCCGCCGGGGGGCAGGGCGAAGCTGGAGACGCGACCCCAGTGCGGGCCGACCGCCTGCTGGACGCCGTTGACGACCGGGATCCCGTTCTGGGAGATCATGTGCTCGATCTGGAGCGGCTGCCAGCGGTTCGGGTCGGTCATCGTCGTCCCGGGCCGGGCCACGGTGAGCGGCGGGTTCACTGGCTGGTATCCCGGGCTGGCGTACCCGCCGGCCTCGTTCGATCCGTCGGCCAGGCCGTAGGCCAGGACGGCTCTGGCGATCCGGTTCCCGACCGCCGCCGGGGAGTCGCCCTCGGTCGTCGTCACGTCGAGCGGGTAGCAGAGCGCGTCCATGACGTCGTCGAACTCGGACAGCGAGTCGGCGCCGCCGACCGACTTGATGAAGCGCGCGGTCAGCACCCGGTAGGCCGCGTAGGAGATCGCCTCGTTGCGCGCCGCAGTGACGTTCGAGGCGCTGTGCTTCTCCTTGAAGACGTAGCCCGACGCCTGCGGGTCGTAGGCCGCCCAGGCGTCCCACATCGCGACCGAGACGTGGAACAGGTTCCGGGCGTGCACGGGCGGGTTGGGCAGCGCACGCCGGATCGCGTCGAGCAGCGCCTCGTCCCAGCGCCGCGCCACCGACCATTCGGGATTGGTCGCCGGCGGCGGGCAGGCCGGGCCGGAGGTCCACGGCCGCACGGCCACCAGCCCGAGCCCGATCAGCCCGGCCACGGCGAGGGTCGTGATCGCGACCGTCCATCTGAATCGAGTCACGGGCGCATCATCCTCCTCCGCCCGCTCCAGTGGGAGCGGCCCCCTCGCCCCCTCAGCCGCCTTCGGCTGCCTGGAAGATCCGCTCGATGACCCGCAGGTTGGCGACCGCGTCCTCGGGCGGGATAGGCGTCGGCCCGCCGTCGAGGACCGCCTCGGCGAAGCGCTGCGCCTGCACCGCGTACGGGTCGGCCGGCTCGAAGGTCAGGACCTCCGTGTGCGGGGCGACGGGCGGGTCCCCGCCGGCGGCCAGGACGACCTCGGTCGGCCGATCGGGCGGGATGTTGAATGGGATTTTGATCGAGATCCGGCCCTGCGTGCCGTAGACGTGGACGCGCTGGTCGTCCTCGACCCGCGTCGAGCAGGTGAAGGTGCCCACACCGTCCCCGAACTCGAGGATCGCGCTCGTCAGCACGTCGACGCCCGTGGTCGGGTCGCGCGTGATCGACGCCTCGACGCCGGTGGGCTCGGCGCCGAACAGCATCCGCGACAGGTTGACCGAGTAGCAGCCGATGTCGTAGAGGGCGCCGCCGCCGTAGGCGCGGACGTTGCGGATGTTCGCCGGATCGTCGTTGAAGTAGGAGAACCAGCTCTGGACGGCGGTCAGCCGGCCGATTCGACCCCCGGCCACGAGCTCGCGCACGGCGACCCACGAGGGGTGGAGGCGGTACATGAACGCCTCCATCAGCCGGACGCCCTCGGTCGTGCACACGTCGATCATCCGCTCGGCCTCGGCGGCGCTCATCGCCAGGGGCTTCTCGCACAGGACGTGCTTGCCGGCCCGGGCCGCCGCGATCGTCCACTCGGCGTGCAGGTGGTTCGGCAGCGGGATGTAGACGGCGTCGACCTCCGGGTCCGCCAGCAACGCCTCGTACGAGCTGTGCGCCCTCGGGATGCCGAGCTCGCCGGCGACCTGGCGGGCCTGGCCGGCATCACGCGAGGCGATCGCCACGACCGTGCATCGCTCGGCCTTCTGGATGCCGGGAATCACCTTCGTCCGCGCGATGCGCGCGGTGGACAGGATCCCCCAGCGCAGCTCGATCATGGCGCGGTCAGCCCCACGACTGCTCGGTCACGGGCCGGAGGGCGACCTCGAGGATCCGGTGACTGCGCGGCCGGGTGAGGACGAAGAGGACCGTCTCAGCCACGTCCTCCGGGCGCATCATCCCCGCCAGCTGGGGCATGTCAGGTGTCCGGCCGCGGCCCATCGCGAAGTCGGTCGCGACCCCGCCGGGGCAGACGTTCGTGCACCGGACGCCCTTCTCGCGCAGCTCGTGGTCGAGCGCCCGGGTGAGGCCGACCTGGGCGAACTTCGAGGCGCTGTAGACGGCCTCGAACGGAAGGCCCCGGCGGCCGGCCTCGCTGGCGATCATCACGATGTCGGCCGCGTCGCTCTTCAGGAGCTCGGGCAGGGCGGCCCGCACGGCGTAGATCGCGCCCTTCACGTTCACGTCGATCATCTCCTCGAGCTGCGCCGGCGGGAGGTCGAGGAACGGGCCGTAGGCGCCGACGCCGGCGTTGACCACGAGGATGTCGAGCCGGCCGAAGCGCTCGACCGTGGCAGCGACGAGGGCGGCCAGAGCGTCGGGGTCGCGCACGTCGGCCGGCCGGCAGACGGCGCCCTCGATCCCCGGGTTGTCGCCACTCCGGCTCCCGAGGCCGAGCCGGACCCCCTCCGCCGCCAGGGCGCGGGCGACCGCTGCCCCGATCCCCCGGCTCGCCCCGGTGACGAGCGCCACTCTGCCGTCCAGCCTGCGCATGGAACCGCTCCTCCTGTGCAACGAACCCCTGGTCTGGCGGCTTGACACCACCCACAACGATGTAGGACTCTACACCAACCATTTAGAAGAGAGGAACACAAACCCGTGCCGATGCGTCGGGTCGAGATCGGGCAGCGGAGCGAGACGGCCCACCGGGCGAACCTGAGTGCGATCCTGCGGGAGCTGCACCTTCACGGTCCACGCTCGCGTTCCGAGCTCGTCCGGATCACCGGCCTGACCCGGAGCGCGATCCGTGGCCTGATCGGCGAGTTCGCGGCCGCCGGGCTCGTCTCGGAAGATCGCGCCGCGCCGCTGGGCACGCCCGGTCGCCCGTCGGCCCTCGTTCGTCTGAACCCGGACCGGGCGCTCGTGCTGGCCCTCGAGATCGCGGTCGATTCGCTCGCCGTGGCCCTCGTCGGGCTGGGCGGCGAAGTCCGCGCCCTGGCCCGGGTGGACCGGGAGCGCGGGCACACGACCCTCGAGCAGATCGTCGCTGACCTCGTCGAGCTGGCGGCGATCGTGGACGCGCGACCCGCGGCGCGCGAGGTGCTCGTCGGCGTCGGCGTGTCGATCGTGGGCGTCGTCCGGCGGAGCGACGGCCTCGTGTCGATGGCGCCGAACCTGGGCTGGCGCGATGCTCCCCTCGTCGAACGGCTGGCGACGGCGCTTCGCGTGCCGGTCCCGATCGCGGTCGCGAACGACGCCGACCTCGGGGCTCTGGCCGAGCTCCGGCGTGGTGCGGCCAGGGGGGCCGACGACGTCCTGTTCATCGCCGGTGAGGTCGGCGTCGGCGGCGGGCTGATCGTGGGCGGCAGGCCGCTGACCGGCGAGGCCGGGTATGCCGGCGAGATCGGCCACATTCCTCTCAATCCGAACGGCACCCGGTGCGGCTGTGGATCGATCGGATGCTGGGAGACCGAGATCGGCGAGGGGGCCCTGCTCGCCCGGGCCGGCTACCCGCCCGACGGCGGGCGGGCGGCCGTCGAGGCGGTCCTGCGGGCGGCCGAGGCAGGTTCGCCGGTGGCCCGTGGCGCACTGGACGCTGTCGGGCACTGGCTGGGGGTCGGCCTGGCCGGCCTGGTCAACGTGTTCAATCCGGGCCTGGTCGTCCTGGGGGGGCGGTTCAGCCGGCTCTACCCGTTCGTCGCCCCGACCATCGAGGCCGAGCTCGACCGGCTCGCCCTGCCCGCCCCGCGCCGGCTGGTCCGGGTCGTGCCCGCCACGCTCGGGGTGAATGCCTCGCTCCTTGGCGCGGCGGAGCTCGCGTTCGAGCCCCTGCTCGACGATCCCGCGGCCTGGCTGCACCGGCAACAGGTCCTGCCCGCACTGGCGACGGCGTGAGCCGTGCCCAGCTCGACCCCACCTCGCATCTTCGACAGGCTCGCCATCGAGCCGCCAACGAGTCCGAACAGGAGGGTGATAGCCTAGCGAGCGGAGGAGCCAGGTCTGACGCACGATCGGTGGATCGGAACCATCGGAATGAACGAAATGAGGAGTCGGCAGATGCTCTATCGTCGAATGGCGGGGTTCGCGGCCGTGGTCGCGATCGTCGCTGCGGCCTGCTCGAGCGCCGCGTCCCCCAGTGCCGCGCCGGGCAGCGAGGCCCCGGCCAGCCAGGCGCCGGCGAGCGCCCCCGCCTCGGCCGCCGCCGCGTGCACCGTCGGCGTCTCGTGGAACAACTACCAGGAAGAGCGCTGGGCGAAGTGGGATGAGCCCGCCCTGAAGGCCGCGATCGAGGCCGGCGGCGGGACCTACATCTCCAACGACGCGAAGTCGTCGGCCGAGACGCAGGCCTCGAACGTCGAGAACCTGATCTCCCAGGGCGCGAAGGTGCTCGTCATCCTGGCCCAGGACGGGACCGCGATCAAGCCGTCCGTGGCCAGTGCCCTCAGCCAGGGCATCCCGGTGATCGCCTACGACCGCCTGATCGAGGATCCGGGAGCGCTGTACATCACGTTCGACAACGTCGAGGTCGGCCGGATGGAGGCCCGAGCGGTCTTCGCGGCCGCGCCCAAGGGCAACTACGTGATCATCAAGGGCAACAAGGCCGACGCGAACGCCGACTTCCTGCGCGGCGGCTACGAGGAGGTCATCGGCGCCGCGGTCAAGTCCGGCGACATCAAGATCGTGGGCGAGACGTATACCGACAACTGGGATCCGTCGAAGGCCCAGACCGAGATGGAGCAGTTCCTGACGGCGAACAACAACCAGGTCGACGCGGTCCTGTCCGAGAACGACGGGATGGCCGGCGGCGTCGTCGCCGCGCTCGCCGCGCAGGGCCTGGCAGGCAAGGTGCCGGTCTCCGGCCAGGACGGCGACGCCCCGGCCCTGAACCGGGTGGCGCTCGGCACCCAGACGGTCGACGTCTGGAAGGACGCCCGTGCCCTGGGCAAGGCGGCCGGCGAGGCAGCCATCCAGCTGTGCGCGAACAAGGACCTCAAGGCGGTCCAGAACACGGTCATCTTCAAGAGCCCGGGCGGGAACGACATGACCTCGATCCTGCTCACCCCGATCCCGATCACCAAGGACAACCTGAACGTCGTCCTCGATGCCGGGTGGATCACCAAGGACGTCCTGTGCAAGGACGTGCCGGCCGGCAAGGTCAGCGTCTGCGGCTAGGCGAGGCCTGCCTGCCCACGGCGTGATGACGCGCCCTGTGTTCGCGGTTCGCCGCGACGCAGGGCGCGTCCGTTTCCGGGACCGAGTCGTTTCACGGTCCGTTGGACAGATGACGAGGCGTAACCATGTCTGACGCCCCGACCGGCGCAGTTCCCGTTCCGCGCGACCAGGCCACGCGGTCGCACCGGCCGCTCCGGTCGCTCCTGCTGTCGCTCGAGATCGACACGCGCCTGCTGGGGATGATCGGTGCCCTGGCGGTCGCGTGGGTCGGCTTCAACGTCGTCTCGGGCGGCCTCTTCCTCACACCGAGGAACCTGTGGAACCTGTCGGTCCAGAGCTCGTCGATCGCGATCATGGCCACCGGCATGGTGCTGGTCATCGTGTCGAGAAACATCGACCTGTCGGTTGGCTCGCTGCTCGGGTTTCTGGGCTACACGATGGCCATGGTCCAGGCGGTGTGGATCCCGACCACCCTCGGCTTCGGGTTCAACCAGCCCTGGACGTGGGTCGTGGCCCTGGTCGTGGGCATGCTGCTGGGCGCGGCGATCGGCGGTTTCCAGGGCTTCCTCGTCGCCTACGGTGGCGTCCCATCGTTCATCGTCACCCTGGGCGGGTTGCTCGTCTGGCGCGGTCTGATCTTCCAGTACGCCCAGGGCCAGACGATCGCCCCGATGGATGCGACCTTCCAGCTGCTGGGCGGCGGTCCGACCGGTTCGCTCGGCGACACCGCGAGCTGGGCGGTGGGCATCCTCGCCTCCGTCGGCATCGTCTACTCGATGGTCAACAGCCGGCGGCGGCGCCAGCGCTACGGGTTCCCGGTCCGCCCGACATGGGCGTTCGTGGCGGTGACGATCGTCAGCTGTGCCGTCGTCCTGGGCGTCGTGTGGGTCGCCAACAACTACTTCTGGCCCGAGGCCCTCGCCCAGGACTACGCGCTGAAGCACGGCATCACCGAACCTCCCGGCGGGCTGAAGATCCCGGTCGGGATCGCCTACCCGGTCCTGATCATGGTCGGGGTCGCGCTCGTGATGACGGTCATCGCGACCCGGCGACGATTCGGACGCTACGTCTACGCGATCGGCGGCAACCCGGAGGCGGCCGATCTGGCCGGCGTGAACGTGCGCCGGACGACGATGCTCACCTTCGTCGTGCTCGGCGTCCTGGTCGCGATCAGCGCCGCCATCCAGACCGCCCGCCTGAACGGGGCGGTGACGAACCTCGGTGTGCAGAACGAGCTCGACGTGATCGCCGCGGCGGTGATCGGCGGGACCTCATTCGCGGGCGGGATCGGGACGATCCCGGGCGCGATCCTGGGCGCGGTCGTGATGCAGTCACTGCGCTCGGGGATGGTCCTGCTGCGGGTCGATTCACCGACCCAGGACATCGTCGTCGGGATCGTCCTCGTGGCGGCGGTCGGGATCGACACCTTCCTCCGAAGGCGAGGCAACCAGTGAGCAGCGGAGCGGCAAGCATGAGCACGACCGAGCGGACGCCCCTGGTCGAGATGCGCGACATCCGGGTCGCGTTCGGCGGCGTCCACGCCGTCGACGGCGTGACCGTCGACCTCTATCCGGGCGAGGTGGTTGGCCTCGTGGGCGGCAACGGGGCGGGGAAATCGACCCTGATGCGCGCCCTGTCCGGTGCCCACCCGCCGGACTCTGGCGAGATCCGGATCGACGGCCAGCCGGTCTCGATCTCCAACCCGCGCGAGGCGAAGGCGTACGCGATCGAGACGATCTACCAGACCCTCGCCCTGGCCGACAACGTCGACGCCCCCTCGAACGTCTTCCTCGGCCGCGAGCTGACGACCCGGGCCGGGATGCTCGACGACTCGGCCATGGAGGACGCGACGCGCAAGGTGATGGCCCGCCTGAACCCGAACTTCAAGGCGTTCAGGACGCCGGTCAAGTCGCTCTCGGGCGGGCAGCGCCAGGCAGTCGCGATCGCCCGGGCGGTCTACTTCAACGCCCGGATCCTGATCATGGACGAGCCGACGGCCGCCCTCGGTCCGGCCGAGACGGCGCAGGTGCGGAACCTGATCAGGCAGCTCAAGAGCGAGGGGATCGGGATCTTCCTCGTCAGCCACGACATCCACGACGTGTTCGACCTGGCCGACCGGATCAGCGTCATGTACCACGGCCGAATCGTGGGCACGGTCAACAAGGAGCAGGTCACGACCGACCAGGTCCTGGGGATGATCATCCTCGGCAAGCGGCCGGACGAGGTGACCCAGCGCGAGCTCGCCCAGCTCCACGGCTGAGCGGACCGGGCGCCCGGCCCCGGGTGGGCAGAGCGTCCGCGCGGGCACGGCCGGGCGTCTGCCTCACATCCGCCGGAAGACCGGCGCGAGGGCGGGGTAGAGATCCCGGTAGACGGCGTGTGCCTCGGCGTAGACCGCGGCGTCCGGCCCGGGGGCCGCGACCGGGGTCGCGCTGACGAGCGCCTCGGTCGCCGCCTCGACGCTCGGGTACCAGCCGGCCCCGACGGCGGCCAGGAGGGCCGCCCCGTAGGCCGCCCCCTCGGACGTGCTGACGGTCGCGATCTCGGTCCCGAGGACGTCGGCCAGGATCTGGCGCCAGAGCGGGCTGGCCGTCCCCCCGCCCGAGGCTCGGACCTGGTCGGGGACGGGCACGCCAGCGGCGATCATCAGGTCGAGGCCGTCGCGCAGGCCGAATGCGACTCCCTCGAGAACGGCCCGGGTGAGGTGTCGTCGGTCATGGGCCACGGTCAGCCCCACGAACGCGCCACGGGCAAACGGATCGGGGTACGGGCTCCGCTCCCCGGTCAGGTAGGGCAGGAACCAGAGGCCCTCGCTCCCGGCCGGGACGCCGCCGGCGCTGGCCACGAGCTCGGCAAAGTCCGTCCCGGGGGCGAGCGCATCGCGGAACCAGCGCAGGCTGCCGGCGGCGGAGAGCATCACCGACATCATGTGCCAGCGCCCCGGGAGGGCATGACAGAAGGCGTGGACCCGACCCCGGGGCTCGAACAGGGGCCGATCGGTGGGGGCGAAGACGACCCCCGAGGTGCCGAGCGAGAGGGCCATCGTGCCGGGCTCGACGACCCCCACCCCGACGGCGTTGGCGGCCTGGTCGCCCCCTCCGGCCACAACCGGCGTGCCGACCCGGAGCCCGGTCCGGGTCGCGGCCGGCCCGGTCAACGTGCCCGTCACCTGCGGGCCCTCCCAGGTCCGGGGCATCCAGGCCGGGTCGATCCCGAGCGCCGCGAGGAGCTCCGCCGACCAGTCGCGGGCGGCGAGGTCGAAGAGCAGCGTCCCGGCCCCGTCGGCCTTGTCGATCGCGTACTCGCCGGTCAGGCGGTAGCGCAGGTAGTCCTTCGGCAGCAGGACGTGGGCGACCTGCCGCCACACCTCCGGCTCGTGATCACGGACCCAGACCAGCTTGGGCGCGGTGAACCCGGTCAGGGCATCGTTGCCCGTGATCGCGATCAGGCGGTCAGGCCCGACCGCGGCCCGGATCGCATCGCACTCGGCGCTCGTGCGCTGGTCGTTCCACAGGATCGCTGGCCGGAGGACGAAGCCGGCGCGGTCGAGCAGGACGGCGCCGTGCATCTGCCCGGTCAGGCCGACCGCCTCGACCTCCGCCCCGTCGAGACCGGTCGAGTCGAGGACCGAGCGGATCGCCTCGATCGCCCCGTCCCACCACTGGCTCGGCTCCTGCTCGCTCCAGAGCGGCCGGGGCACGCTGAACCCGTACTCGGCGACGCCGATCCCGCGCACGGCGCCCGAGCCGTCGACCAGGACGGCCTTGGTCGCCGTCGTCGAGACGTCGATCCCGAGGACGTGGCTCACGGTCGGCCAGGAGCGGGCAGGGCGCCCGGAGACGCTGCTAGCCGGCGCTCCAGATCTCCTGGTTGACCAGGTTCTCCAGGAGTTCCTGGCGCCCCGAGACCGGGCGGGGATCGATCGCCCCGCTCGTCACCCGCTCGGCGAGGGCCTCGAGCGACGTCTCGCCAGCCAGGATCGAGCGCCCGAGCTCGCTCGACCAGCCCGCGTAGCGCTCCTCCCGGCGGCGCTCGAGCTCGCCCCGCTCGATCATCGCCGCGGCCGCCAGGAGCGAGCGGGCGAGCGTGTCGATCCCGCCGATGTGGGCGTGGAACAGGTCGGTCCGATCGACGCTCTGGCGGCGGAGCTTGGCGTCGAAGTTGAACCCGCCGGTCGTGAACCCGCCGGACCGGAGGATCTCGTAGACCGCCAGCGAAAGCTCGTCGACCGAGTTCGGGAACTGGTCCGTGTCCCAGCCGTTCTGGTAGTCACCCCGGTTGGCGTCGACGCTGCCGAAGACCCCGTGCGAGACCGCGTAGGCCACCTCGTGGTGGAAGCTGTGGCCGGCGAGCGTGGCGTGGTTCGTCTCGAGGTTGAGCCGGTACTCGCTCTCGAGGCCGTGACGGGCGAGGAAGCCGTGCACGGCCGCGGCGTCGTAGTCGTACTGGTGCTTCGTCGGCTCCTGGGGCTTGGGTTCGATCAGCAGGGTGCCCTTGAAGCCGATCCGGTGCTTGTGCTCGGCGACCATCCCCAGGAATCGGGCGAGCTGGGTCTCCTCGCGGGCGAGGTCGGTGTTCAGGAGGGTGTCGTAGCCTTCGCGGCCACCCCACAGGACATAGTTGGCGCCGCCCAGGCGGTGGGTCGCCTCGAGCATCACCTTGACCTGGGCGGCCGCGTAGGCGAACGCCTCCGGGTCCGGGTTCGTCGCCGCCCCGGCCGCGTAGCGCGGATGGCTGAACAGGTTCGCCGTCCCCCACAGGAGCTTCAGGCCGGTCCGGGCCATGTGCCCCTCGGCCTCGGCGATCATCGCCTCGAGGTTGGCCCGCGATTCGGCGAACGTGCGACCCTCGGGGGCGATGTCGCGATCGTGGAAGGTGAAGAACGGGACGCCCAGCTTCGAGACGAACTCGAAGGCCGCCGCGAGCTTGGTCCTGGCCGCGGCCATCGGGTCGAGGCGCGGGTCGAGCCACGGCCGATCGAACGTCCCCGCCCCGAACACGTCCGAGCCGGGCCAGTTGAACGAGTGCCAGAGGCAGACCGCGATCCGGAGGTGGTCCTCCATCCGCTTGCCCAGGACGACGCGATCCGGCTGGTAGACCTTGAACGACAGCGGGTCGGTCGACTCGAGCCCGCCGAACGGGATCCGCTCCGGAACCGCCGAAAAGAAGTCACCGTCCACGCCCACACCTCCGCACACCCGTTCGACTCGTCACCATCTCAAGCGTCAGGATCGAGAGTAGCAGACCTTTTGTGTGAGAGAAGCACAAACGGTCCGGCGAGAACGTCAGACAACCCGGCGAGCACGTCAGACAACCCGGCGAGCACGTCAGACAGCG
>CAYMBB010000011.1:16612-19928 GCA_964388515.1 uncultured Anaerolineaceae bacterium | reverse complement strand
GCCCTGGCGTCGCCGTCAGCGGCTGCTGCCGGGCCAGCGGGTCATCGGCATGTTCACGATCGTCGTCGTCGCCTCGACGGTCAGCTCCCCGGTTGCCTGGGCCGCGAGAATCTCCTCGGCCGAGCGGAGAAGGTGGGGCTCCGCTCCGTCCTGCCAGCTGACGAGCTCGACCCGTCGCAGCGGCCGATAGGCGGGGTCCCCGGGGACCGAGTCGAAGACGTCCGGCTGGAAGCCGAACGGGCCGCGCGGTCCGTCGGGCTGGATGCCGTCGCGGAAGACGAACACCTCGCCCAATACGGCGGCCGGGACGTCGGCCAGCTGGGACACCACGATGACCGGTGAACCCGTCATCTGGCCGAGCATCGCGGCGACCTGCGGATCGGACGCCTCGGTGTGGACGAATTCCACGGCCTGACCACGGGCGTACCCGGCGACGGCCGGGAGCCCCGCGGTCGCGCCACCCATGCCCGCCGTTCCGCTCCCGGGGCCCGTCTCCCCGGCACCCCGAGCGGTCCACATCCAGCCGACCACCAGCGATCCGGCGAGGAGCGCGAGCCCGATGAGGAGCGGGGGCAGCCACGTTCGCCACGCGGCGACGCGAGCCGGCTCCTCGTACGACCAGGCGTCCGTCGTCCGCTCGTTCGGCGAGGTGGGGCGGTCGGTCGGCGAGGCGGGGCGGTCGACCGTCATCGAGCGCGCCCCTGGTGCGGGTGCGCGGGCCCGCGGCGACGAACGGCGGTCCGTCCCCTGCCGGCAGGCATCAACCGTCCACCGAACGAGTTGGCGAGGACGGTCGTCACGCTGACGGCCATCGCGACCATCGCCCAGACCGGGTGGACGAGGCCGGTCGCGGCGAGGGGGACGCCGACGCCGTTCAGGGCCAGCGCGAGGCCCAGGTTCTGGAGCGTCTTCCGATAGCTCGAGGCGCCGATGTCGAGGGCCTCGCCGATCGCGGTCAGTCGCTCGCCGACGAGGATCACGTCGGCCGACTCGATGGCAATGTCGGTGCCGGCGCCGATCGCGATCCCGAGGTCGGCCTGCATGAGCGCGGGCGCGTCGTTGATCCCGTCGCCGACCATCGCCGTCCGATCGCCGGCGGCCTGGAGGGCCCGGATCCGATCCGCCTTGTCGGCCGGCAGGACGCGCGCCTCGACCTCCTCGATGCCGACCTGGCGGGCGACCGCCCGGGCCGTCGCCTCGCTGTCGCCGGTCAGCATGACGACCCGGATCCCGCGCCCGCGGAGCGCCTCCACCGCCGCCCGAGCGTCGGGCTTGACGTCGTCCGCGATGCCGAGCAGGCCGAGCAGGGTGGTTCCGCGTGCGACGCCGATGACGGTCCGGGCCGCCTCTTCGAGCCGGGTCGCAGCCGCCGTCATCCCGGGCGACGGCGGTGCGCCCTCGTCGAGCACCCAGTCGAGCCGCCCGATCCGGACCGGCTCGCCGCCGACCACGGCGCGGACGCCGCGGCCCGAGACCGCCTCGAGCGCTTCGACGTCGGCCGACGTCTCGATCCCGCGCTCAGTCGCCGCCTCGACGATCGCCCGAGCGAGGGGGTGTTCGGAGCGGGCCTCGACGGCCGCCGCCAGCGCGAGCAGTTCGGTCTCATCGGCCCCGGCCGCGGGCCGCAGATCGAGGAGCGTCGGTCGACCGAGAGTCAGGGTGCCCGTCTTGTCGAAGACGACCGTGCGGATCTCGCGCGCGAGCTGGAAGGCGGCCGCGGAGCGGATGAGGATGCCGCGCTCGGCGGCCATCCCGCCGCCCCGGATCATCGCCAGCGGCGTTGCCATGCCCAGGGCGCACGGATAGCCCATGACCAGCACCGCCAGGGCCGCGAAGACCCCGCGCTGAAGGTCCGGCCGGCCGCCGACCAGCCACGGTCCGACGACCCAGCCGGCGAGGGCGAGGCCGGCCACGACCAGGACGGCCGGCACGAACACCCTGAGGACCCGATCGACGACGACGATGACGCCCGGCTTGAGCGCCCGGGCCTCCTGGACCGAGCGCGCAACCTGCGCCAGGAAGCTCTCGGCGCCGACGCGCACGACCTCCACGAGGAGCGAACCCGACCCGTTCACGGAGCCGCCGATCACCTCGTCGCCGGGCGCCTTCGCGGCCGGCACCGGTTCGCCGGTGACGATCGATTCGTCGACCGTGGAGCGACCCTCGACGACCCGACCGTCGACCGGCAGGCTCTCGCCGGGTCGAACCCGGACGAGATCGCCGACCCGCACCTCGCCGACCGGCAGCTCGGTCTCATGCCCGTCCGCCACGACCCGGGCCGTCTGGGGCTGGAGATCGAGCAACCGGCGCACGGCCTGGGAGCTTCGGGTCCGGACGAGCAGCGAGACCCACCCCGAGAGCAGGTGGTAGGTCGTGATGAAGATCGCGACCGCCAGGAAGTCGCCGGCCGGGAACGCCGGCCAGATGAACAGGCCGAGCAGGCCGCCGGTGAGCCCCGCCCAGGCGCCGAACTCGAGCAGGACGTGCTGGTTGAGGATGCCGCGTCGGAGCGACGCGGCCGCCATCCGGGCGATCGGCCAGCCGATCACGAGGACGACGTCGAGCGCCAGACCGAGCAGGATCCACGGCCCGGTGACCACGGGACGGCCGAGCCATCCGGCCGCCATGAGCCCGAGCGCGACGACGGTCGCCCCGGCCGCGAGCAGGAACCGCGCCCGTTCGGCGCGCAGCTCGGCCTCCTCGTCCTCGAACGAGCGGACCCTGGCGGGGTCGCGGACGATGTAGCCGATGTCGCGGATCGTCTCGACCAGATCAGCCGGTCCGATTCGCGCCGGATCGTACGTGATCAGGGCCTCTTCGTGGGCCAGGTTGACCCTCACGGACGCGACCCCGGGACGACGGGCGACGGCCGTCTCCAGCGTCCTGACGCAGAAGGAGCAGTGGAGGCCGCCGATCCTGGCCTGGAAGCGCGCCGACTCTCCGGCGCCGCGGCCGTCGGGTGGCGCCCCGATCGCGGTCATCGATTCATACCTCGGTCGGCCGGAGCTCGCCTGCGCTCAGGCGCTCGAGCAGGTCGTCGAACTGGCCGGCGAGGGCATCGAGATCGCGGCGGCGACGGTCGAGATCGGACCGGCGGGCCAGCAGCGTCTCGCGCAGCCGTTCGTTCATCAGGTCGCAGCGACCCTCGAAACAGAACGACACGATGTCGCGGATCTCGTGGAGCGGCAGATCGAGCTCGCGCAGGCGCCGGACGAGCACGAGCCGCTCGACTTCGCCGGGACTGAAGTCGCGGTACCCGTTCGCCGCCCGCGACGGACGGCGGATCACGCCGGTGTCGTCATAGAACCGGACCTGC
>CAYMBB010000011.1:14748-16512 GCA_964388515.1 uncultured Anaerolineaceae bacterium | reverse complement strand
ACCATCCCCGGTCGGGCGACGAAGGCCGCGGCCGCACCGGCCCGGAGCGCCCCGGCCACGTCCCACGCGTGGGCCGCGATCAGGCGGATCCCCCCGATCTCGACCCCGAGCTCGCGGGCGGCCATCTGGTACGGCTCCCGCGCCGGCTTCAGCCGACGAACGCCGTCGGCGGACAGGATCCGCTCGAAGAAGGGGGCCAGGCCGGCGTTCGTGAGCTGCGCCCGCGCGACCTCATCGGTGCTGTTCGTCAGCGCGGCCAGCCGGAGTCCGGCCGCCTGCAGTCGCCGGAGCGCCGCGGGGACGTCAGGATGGGGCGGGAGGGAGCGCATCGTGCCCAGGATCGCGTCCCGATCGCCTGCGCCAAGCTGGAGTCCGTGACGCCGCGCGACGATCTCGAGCGCCGCCCGCCCGATCGTCCCGAAGTCCGCGTAGGCATCGGTGATCGTGGCCACCAGGGCCGACTGGAGGAGCTGGGAGAACCACTCCCGACGCACGCCCGGCCGACCGAACACCCGCTCGAAGGGCGGGTCGAGCGCGGCCAGGTCGAGCAGCGTCTCGTTCACGTCGAAGACACAGATTCGGGCCATCGATCGACCTCCGGAGCTCTCCCGCGGGTCCGCCAGGTCAGCCGCCCAGGTCAGTCGCCGGGACCCGCCTAGGCGGCTCGGACGAGGGCATCGAGCTCGGCATTCGAGGGCTCGATGAGGACGCGCCCATCCGGGGTGACGACCACCGGGATCGCGCGGTACCCGGCCCTGCTCAGGAGCTCCTGGGCGGCGCGGTCGCGCTCCAGGTCGACGTAGCGATACGGCACGCCGGAGGCGCTGAGATGGCGCTTCGTCCGGGTGCAGTCGGGGCACCAGTCCGCGCCGTAGACGGTCAGGATGTCGGGCGCCGGGAGCGAGTGGTCGGTGGGCATGGCGTGGGTTCTCCGGATCGGACGAAGGTGCGGACACTCCGACGGGAGGGTCGGAGTGTCCGCCGGAAACGGGAAGGCGTCAAGCGTCGCCGGTGGCGGCGTTGACGATCGGATGATCGTTCACGGCCCAACACTATCGGGGGCCCCGGGACTGCGCTGTAAGCCACGCTACGCCCGGACGCTCGGAGTCGGCGCGCCGCCCGCCGAGGTGACGCCCCTCAGCGGCGGCCGTTCGCCATCCGCGCCGCATCTGGCCGGCCCCGGAGTCGGCCCATGGCCGCGATCCCGACCAGCGGCCCCGCGGCGAGCAGGGCGAACGCGATCTGCCAGCCCGACGCGTCGGTCGAACGGAGGAGCCCGACGAGCGTGATCGTCACCCCGGTCAAGAGGAAGCCGCCGGCGGTCTGGAGGGCGAGGGCCGAGCCGGCCGTGCCCGGTGGCCCGAGCTCGGTGACCGCGACCGAGAATTGGGCCGAATCGGCGACGACGCTGATCCCCCACACGAGCCCGAGCGCGAGCGTCAGCGGCGGCGGGGCGCCGAACAGGAATCCGATCGCCACGGCACTCGAGCCGCTCACGGCCATCGCCGTCATCGTCAGCGTCGTCCGGCCGATCCGGTCGGCGACGACTCCCGCTGCCGCGCAGCCGAGTCCACCAGCCGCGACGACCGCGAACGCGGCCAGGCTGGCCGGGGCCGGGTCGGCCAGGCCCGCGGCGGCAAAGCTGGCCGCCAAGAAGAGCGGGATCCACGTCCACATCGCGTACAGCTCCCACATGTGGCCGAGGTACCCGAGGTTGGCCAACCGGACCGACGGCTCACGGAAGGCGGCCCGGGCCACCGCCAG
>CAYMBB010000011.1:0-14648 GCA_964388515.1 uncultured Anaerolineaceae bacterium | reverse complement strand
TCGCCGCTATGCGAAGCGGGTCGTCGCGACCTCGGCGGGCTCCAGGCGCGACCAGGCAAACCCGAGAGCAAGACCCCACATCAAGTGCGCGATGAAGAAGGCGCCGGCGTTCAGGTTGAGCAGGACCGGATCGACGGCCGGGACGACGACGAACCAGGTGATCACGAACACGACGACCCCCCAGACCATGCCCAGCCCGACGGTCCTGGTTCCGGACGGCCTCGAGCGGGTGACGAGGAAGCCGAAGACGGCGGCCAGGACGACCGAGTTCATCATGTGGCCCATCAGCCCGAGGATCAGCGCCAGGCCGTTGAATGGGACCGGGTTCGCGGCCCCCTGCAGGTCGCGGACGAGGGTCGCGCCGATCGCGATCGGCGGACCGAAGAACCCTGCGCCATTCGGGATGATCGCCTCCACGACCATCTCCCACATGGCGATGACGAGACTCGCGACGATTCCGCTGATGACGATCGAGCGGATGCTCATGGTCCATGCCTCCATTGTGACTGGCAGGCCCACCTGGCTTGCCCTGGGTAGACCGTAGGCCGGAGTCCGGCCGGCCGCTGTGATGCGCGTCACGTCGCACGTCCCCGCCGGACCAGCCGCCGGGCCGGCGGCCCTCGTGGCGGTCCTGCCGGCGACCCTCCCGGCTCAGGGCCTGGCCGCGGCCAGCCTCACGGCCTGCCCGCGGCCAGCGCGAGGAAGAGGTCGGTGAGCTCGGGGTCGAAGCCCCGGCCGCGCATCAGCCGGATCTCATCGAGGGTGCGCTCGAGCGACCAGGCCGGCTTGTACGGACGATCGCTGCGCAGCGCGTCGAACACGTCCACGATCCGCACGATCCTGGCTGCGAACGGGATCGCCGTCCCGACCAGGCGATCCGGGTAGCCGGTGCCGTCCCAGTTCTCGTGGTGGGATCGGGCGATCGCCCGGGCAAGGGCGAACCCCTCCGCGCCCGACAGGAGCTCCTCGCCCCAGGCCGGGTGCTGCCGGATCAGCTCCCATTCCTCGTCGGTCAGGCTGCCTGGCTTGAGCAGCACCCGATCCGGCACCCTGAGTTTGCCGACATCGTGGAGCATCGCCGACCAGGCGATCTCCCGGACGGCTTCCGGCTGGAGCCCGGCGGCGAGCGCGAGCTCCTCGGCGAGACTGCAGACGGACTGAATGTGGAGGCCCGTCGTCCCGTCCCGGGCCTCCGCCGCGCGGGCGAGCATGAACACTGTCTGGTGCTTCGCCCGGCCTTCAGCGTCGCGTGCGGCCTCCGTCTCGCCCAGCAGGACGTTGACTCGCTCCAGCTGCGCGTCGAGCGCAGCCCGGCGACGGACCGCTACCGACAGGAGGTAGGCCGGCACGAAACCGAGCGCCGCCAGGATCAGGAACCCGAACGGGGTCTGTGGGTCGAGCCCATCGAGCGGCGTGCCCAGTTCGATCCATCCCAGGGCTGGCTCGGACAGGAGTCCCGCCAGCGTGCCCTGGGCGGGCCCCCGAACCAGCCCGATCGCCGGGATCACGAAGGCGAACAGCCAGACGACCGATGGTGCGTGAACGAACGAGAACCGCGCGAACGTCGCCAGGACCAGGATCGTGGCTGCCGTGGTCGCCGTGGCCGCCAGCCGGCGGGATGGCCGGAGCGCCAGGCCGAACGCGACGCCGAGGGCAGCGAACGGGCTGAGCAGGGGGACCAGCGGTCGCTCCGGCGACGGGGCCCTGAGCGCGACGGCGAGCCCGACGAGGAGGACGAGCCCGGCGCCGACTGCCGCGATGACGAGATGGCCGCGGTCGGACTCGAGCGCCGCGCCGAGGGACACCTGCCAGCGGCCGGCGCTCCAGGGGGCGGGGGGAAGCACCGATCGTACGCGCTGCCAACCGGTTCGGCGCTGGCTCGAATGTGCCGGGCGTGCGGCGGTCATCGTTGCTCCTGTCCTGGATGTCGTTCTTCGTCTCCCGTGGCCCGGCCGATCTCAGGCTGCCCCATCGGCGAGTCCGCTCGAGGCAAGGACGTCCAACGATCAGTGTCGTCCGGCCGTGGGGCAGGCGCTGTGATCGTCGATACAGGGTCGCGGCGTGCGATCGCGGTGCTCCCGTGGCCCGAAGACCAGGTACCTGTGAGCCGGGACACAGCTGCCATCTGTCCGGAGTTGGCCTACGCGGATGTCCGGGTCACCGCGGCCGCCTCCTCGACGACCTGTTCGAGCGGCGGGTAGTCGCCGAGCGCCGTCCCCTCGTGGGCCCAGCGCAGGGCGAGGTCAGCATCGAGGATGACGATCCCGGGTGAGCGCATGACGTCCGCCGTCGGCCGCCTCGGGCGCACACCCGCGGCCACGGCCGCAAGGTAGGCGCGGATCCCCCGCGGCGCGAGCAGCTGGCGCCGACCGAGGTCCCCCAGCCCGGCCCATACCCGGAACCGCCCCGGAGGGTCGAGCAAGAGCGGGATCGCGATTCCGCTGTCCCGGAGCCAGCGGGCCTGGTAGTCGGCCGAGCCCCCGATCGCGATCGCCCTGGCGCCGACCGCCGTCAGTGCCTCGACCCGGCGGTCGAGCTCGCGCAGGTAGACCTGGCAGGGCAGGCAGCCGAAGTAGCGCACGAGCTGGACCACGAGCGTCGGTCCAGCGTACGTGTCGAGCCGGACCGGAACGCCGTCGGGGGTCAGGAGGGGGAGCGCGCCGTCGGCGCGACGGAGGTCGCGTTCGGCGGAGATGCTCGTCCCGGCGGGGCTCTTCACCACCTCACCCGACCACCCCGGTCTTCTCGCCTGGCCCCGGGCCCTCGCCGCGCATGAGCTCGTTCGCCCGCTCGAGGGCGCCGCGACCGGCCGGGTTCGATCCGAACGTGTACCAGAAGAGCAGGGCCACCAGCACGGCGCCCCCGATCAGGTTGCCGATCGTCGCGGGGAGCAGGTTCCAGAAGAACGCCTCCTCGGCGGTCGTCCCGACCCCACCATGGATCAGACCCGCCGCGAAGTAGCCCATGTTCGCCGGCACGTGCTGGACCCCGAGCGCCACGAAGGCGAGGATCGGCGGCAGGATTCCCAGGATCTTGCCCGAGACCGTGCGCGCCGCGGTCGCCAGGAAGGCGGCCATCCCCACCAGCCAGTTCGCCAGGACCCCGGACGCGACGACCCGCAACCAGCCCTCGGCGCCCATCTGTTCGAAGCGCATCTTCTCGCCGATCACCTCGGCCAGTCGCTCGCCCTGGGCCGGTCCGATGACGTCCCCGACGTTGAGCATGAACCCCACGAAGATCGCCCCGGCCAGGTTGCCCAGATAGACGATCACCCAGAAGCGAAGGAGTCGCAGGTGCGAGCCACGCCGGCTCAGGAACAGCTCGGGAAGCAGGACGTTGACCTCGGTGAAGAGCGCCGAACCGGACAGGATCACGAGAGTGAACCCGGCCGCGAACCCGAGCCCGAGGAGGAGGCGGGCGACGCCCGGGACGTCGACCCCGACCGACAGGACGATCGAGAGCATCGCCCCGAAGCCGATGAACGATCCGGCCGCGAAGGCCAGGACGGCCTGGCGCCACGGGCCCGCGGCGAGGAATTCCTGGGCATGTCCTACGAACGAGAGGACCACCTCCCGGGGCAGTCGCCGCACCTCGCCGCGTGTGCCGGCCGGCTTGCCGCACTGCGGGCACGTGCCGCCAGCGAGGTCGCCCGCGACGCCGGGGATGACGAGAACGTCCGCCAGCGAGTTCGTCGCGGCGGATGGACCGCCGGCGCGGGGTTCTGTCGGATCGGACACGAACGGGGCTCCTTCGACCGGGGGATACGCGCAGGAACGGATCCTGCGCCCATCGCAGGCGCGCAACGGGTTCAGTTTCACCCGACCGGTCTGTGGCCGGGGCCACAGCGCACTCTCCGCGCGGCCGGCGCTCGCGGCCGAGGGGACGATCGAGGCAGGTTCCCAAGCCGTGTCGACGACGAGCCCGAGCTGTCGGAGCAGGTGGCGTGTGTCGGCTGTCACAGCGACCGATCGGTCCCGGGCGTAGTCTCGCGCCACGGAAAGGACGACAGCACGGAGGAGAGAAGCGCCGGTGAGCAGCGAGCAGACCAAGACCATCGCCCAGACGACCAGGACGATCGACCAGACGACGAAGATCCTGATCATCCTCCAGGCGGGCACGGAATCCCACGAAGGTCGCGCCCGGGCGCTCCACAGCGTGCTCTACGCGAAGGAGCTCGCGGCCGCCGGGGCGACCGTCCGTCTCGTCTTCGACGGCGCCGGCACCGGCTGGCTGGCCCGCTGGCTGCGCAGCGACGGCCCGCCGTCCCGCGCCGCGCAGCTCTTCGCCGAGCTCAAGGCGACCGGCCTGGCCTACGAGGTCTGCGACTACTGCGCCGGCGCGTTCGATGTCCGCGAGGAGCTGGTCGAGCAGGGCGAGGCGCTGACCGGCGCGTACATGGACCACCCGAGCATCGCCTCCCACGTGGCCGACGGGTTCCAGGTGTGGATCCTGTGATCGCCGCCAGCCGGGCGGGCGCCCGGGCGGGCACGAACCGGACGGGGGACCGGGCCGGGGATCGCCCCGGCCACCGGATCGGAGATCGGGGATCCTCCCTCGATGCCGAGCGGGCTCGACTGCTCGAAGCGCGGGCCGGGGTGCCCTGGCGGCGCTGGGGACCGTATCTTGCCGAGCGGGCGTGGGGGACCGTTCGCGAGGACTACTCGGCCGACGGCAACGCCTGGGGCTCGTTCAGCCACGACGATGCCCGCCGACGCGCCTACCGCTGGAACGAGGACGGGCTGCTCGGGATCTCGGACGACGAGCAGCGCCTGTGCCTCGCGCTCTGCCTGTGGAACGAGCGCGACCCGATCCTCAAGGAGCGCCTGTTCGGCCTCTCCAATCCCGAGGGCAACCACGGCGAGGACGTCAAGGAGCTCTACTTCTACCTCGACGCGGTGCCCTCGTCGGCCTGGCTCCGGGCGGCCTACCTCTATCCCCAGCGCCCGTTTCCGTACGCCGACCTCGTCGCGGAGAACGCCCGGCGTGGCCCCGCCGACCCCGAATACGAGCTGCTCGACACGGGCATCTTCGACGACGACCGCTTCTTCGAGGTGGAGGTGACGTACGCCAAGGCCGGGCCGGAGGAGATCCTGATGCGCATCCGGGCCACGAACCTGGGCCCGGATCCTGCGCCCCTCCATCTCCTCCCGACCGCCTGGTTCCGCAATACCTGGTCGTGGGATCTGCTGGCCACCGGCCCGCGCCCCACCTTGCGCCAGGTCGGCGAGGAGGTTTTGGCCGACCACCCGACCCTCGGTCGCTACGTGCTCGCCGCCGAGGCGCCGGGGGCGGAGACGCGCTGGCTGTTCACCGAGAACGAGACCGACGGGGTCGGCTCGGACGGACCTGCGGCCGGGTACACGAAGGACGCCTTCCACCGCCACCTGATCGATGGCCAGGCCGGCGCGGTCAACCCGGAGGCGCACGGAACGAAGGCCGCGCTTGACGCTCGATGGATCGTCCCGTCCCGGGCCGCTGTCGAGCTTCGGCTCGCCCTCGTCGCCGAGGGCTCCGGGTCGCCCCGGAAGCTCCTCCGGGGTGCAGGCGCCCTCGTCGCCCGGCGGACCGCCGAAGCCGACGCGTTCTACGCCGGGCTCGCCCGACCGTCGATGAGCGCCGACGAGCGGCTCGTCCAGCGCCAGGCGCTGGCCGGGGTGCTCTGGTCTCTCCAGTACTACAGCTACGACGTCGCCCGCTGGCGGGTGGGGGATGTCGTGCCCCCGCCCGCCGGTCACGCGGCGACGCGGAATCGCGACTGGGGGCACCTGCGGGTCGGTCGGGTCCTGAGCATGCCCGACACGTGGGAGTACCCATGGTTCGCGGCCTGGGACCTCGCCTTCCAGGCCGTCGCGCTCGACCTCGTTGATCCGGACCGGGCCAGGGAGCAGCTCCTCGCCCTGCTCGACGACCGACTGCTCCATCCGAGCGGCCAGATCCCGAGCTACGAGTGGGAGTTCTCGGACACGAACCCGCCGGTCCAGGCCTGGGCCGCCCTGCGCCTCTATCGGCGCGAGAAGGCGATCTCCGGCCGGGGCGACCGTGCCTTCCTCGAACGGATGCTCCACGGCCTGGTCCTGAACTTCGGCTGGTGGGTGAATCGGCGCGACCGGACCGGCCAGAACCTGTTCGAGGGCGGCTTCCTCGGCCTCGACAACATCTCGATCCTCGATCGGAGCGCCCTCGAGGCGAGCGGCGAGGTCCTGGAGCAGGCCGACGCGACCGGTTGGATGGCGCTGCTCGCCCTCGGTCTGACCGAGATGGCCCTCGAACTGGCCCTCGACGAACCGGTCTACATCGAGCTCGCCAAGCACTTCCTCGGTCGCTTCGTGGCGATCGGTGAGGCGCTCGCGAGCGTGGGCGGCGAGGGTCTCTGGGATCCGGAGGAGCGGTTCTTCTTCGACCTGCTCCGGTGCCCCGACCGGCCGCCGGTCCGGGTCAAGGCGTTCTCGGTCGTGGGCCTCGTCCCGCTCTTTGCCACCCGTGTCCTCGACCCCGCCCTCCTCGAGGCCCTCCCCGAGTTCACGATCTACCTCGAGCAGCTCGCCGCCGAGCACGCCGGCTTCTTTCGCGACTGCAACTGCTTCGCCAGCCCGCACGAGTCCGGCCGACGGCTGCTGGCGATCGTCGACGAGCACCGGCTGATGCCGATCCTCGACCGTCTGCTCGACGAGGATCGCTTCTGGTCGGCCCACGGAGTGCGGAGCGTCTCCCGCCGCCACGCCGCGCAGAGTCTCGCCGTCGACGTCACGGTCGACGGCGTCACCAGCCGGGTCGACTACGAGCCCGGCGAGTCGCGAACGAAGCTGAAGGGCGGCAACTCCAACTGGCGGGGGCCTGTCTGGTTGCCCGTGAACTACCTGCTCTGGCAGGCGCTCCGCCAGTACGGGCGCTACTATGGCGACGCGCTCGAGCATGCCTACCCGGCTCCGCACGGCGAGCCGCGGGACCTGACCTGGATCGCCGTCGACCTCGCCCGCCGCCTCGTCTCGCTCTACCTTCCTGGCCCGGACGGCAGCCGCCCCGCGCTTGGGCCGGACCCGCGCTGGCGCGACCACCCGGCGTTCCGCGATCGGCTCCTGTTCTACGAGTACTTTCACGCTGAGACGGGCCGGGGCCTGGGCGCCTCGCACCAGACCGGATGGACGGCGCTGCTCGCCAACCTGATCGACGAGCTCCACCGTCCGCCGGCGCAACCAGTCCGGTGAACGTTCCGCTCCGGATCGCGCAGACCCGGCGGCCGATCGTCTACGAGCTCGACACACGCTCCTGGCTGGACCGGCTGTCCCGCCGCTACGGCCGGCGGATCCAGCTCGGCGACGTTCCCCCGGAGGCCCTCGAGCCGATCCTGCGGACGGGCTGCGACCTGGTCTGGCTGATGGGCGTCTGGAGGACGGGACCTGCCGGTCGCAGAGTGGCAAGGAGCCAGCCCTGGCTCGAGGCCGAAGCCCGCGCGATCCTGCCGGACTTCGCCCCGGATGACATCGCCGGCTCGCCCTATGCGGTCGCGGCCTGGGAGGTCGGCCCGTCGGTGGGCGGCGAGGAAGGCCTGGCCCGCTTCCGCCACCAGCTGGCTCGCGCCGGCGTCGGCCTCGTGCTCGACTTCGTGCCCAACCACACCGCCCTCGACCACCCGTGGGTCCACCGTCACCCCGAGTGGTACGTCCACGCCGACCCGGCCCGGGCGGACGATTCGGAGAACTGGTTCACGGTGCGGGCCGGAGGCCGGACGCACCGCTTGGCCCACGGCCGGGATCCGTACTTCCCGGCCTGGCAGGACACCGCCCAGCTCGATTACCGCGTCCCTGAGCTGCGGGCCGCCATGGCCGACGTCCTGCGCCAGATTGCGTCGCGCTGCGACGGCGTGCGCTGCGACATGGCGATGCTCGTCCTCGAGGACGTGTTCTGCGACACCTGGCAGGGACGTTCGTTGACCCCGGCGGCCGGCGACCCCCCGGCCGGTGAGTTCTGGTGGCACGCGATCCGGGCCGTGCGCGACCGGTACCCGGACGTCGTCCTGATCGCCGAGGCCTACTGGGGTCTGGAGTACCGGCTCCAGCAGCTCGGCTTCGATTACACGTACGACAAGGTCCTCCTCGACCGCCTGCGCGCCGGGTCCGCCGAGGACGTGACGGCGCACCTGCGGGCCGATCTCGAGTACCAGCGCCGCCTGGTCCGCTTCCTCGAGAACCACGACGAGGCGCGGGCGGCGACATCCTTCCCGCCGGCCCGCCAGCGCTCGGCCGCCGTCGTCGTGGCGACGATCCCGGGCATGCTCCTGGTCCACGACGGCCAGCTCGACGGGGCGCGGATGCGGACCCCGGTCCAGCTGGCGCGGCGGCCGGCCGAGCCCGCGGACGAGGCGCTCCGGGCTTTCTACGACCGGCTGCTCGAGGTGGTCGGCGGTGAGGTATTCCGGCGCGGCACCCCGGTGCGCCTCGAGCCTCGGGCAACCTGGGAGGGCGATCCGAGCCACCAGGGCTTCGTGGCCTGGCTCTGGGTGGGCCCGCGTCGGTCGCTTCGCCTCGCGGTCGCGAACCTGGGAGCGTCCACCGGCCGCTGCTTCCTGCCCCTCGGCGTGCCGGACTTCGCCGGTCGGACGATCGTTTTCGAGGACCTCCTGGGCGAGGCGCGCTACGAGCGGGACGGCCAGGACCTGCTCGACCGCGGCCTCTACCTGGAGCTCCCCGCGGACGGCCATCACCTGTTCCGGATCACCGGCCACCGACCCGCCGAGCGCGAGGGTCGGCCTGGCCCGTCGCGCCGCCGGGGCGGGGCAGGCGAAGGAGCCTGATGTCGCCGCTCCTGTGTGACCTGCGCCACAGCACGTGCTCGACGCGCCACCTACCGTCAGCTCATGGGACATCGGACGTGGCTCACGGGCGGCCTGGCCATCGGTTTCGTGGTGGCTGCCTGCCAGCCGGCGGCGGTCGCTCCTCCGGCGGCGGCTTCTCCGACGCCTGATGCGAGGGTGAGCCCGGCGCCGACGGAAGGACCGTCCGGGCAGCCGAACCTGGCCGACCTGCGCGTTTCGACCGAGGGCTGGGCGACCGATTTCACGAAGGCGAGCGTCGACCTCGGGGAGATCATCAGCGGCGGTCCGCCGAAGGACGGGATCCCCGCGATCGACGCACCGCGCTACGAATCCGTCGCGGCGGCCCGGGGATGGCTGATCGATCGCTCGCCGGTGATCGCCCTCGAGGTCGGCGGGCGCGCCCGCGCCTACCCGCTGGCGATCCTGATGTGGCACGAGATCGTCAATGACACGCTCGGCGGCGTCCCGGTCGTGGTCACGTTCTGCCCGCTGTGCAACACGGCGCTCGTCTTCGAGCGCGCCTTCGACGGGACGGTCCACGACTTCGGGACGACCGGCAACCTGCGCTACAGCGACCTCGTGATGTACGACCGCCAGACCGAGAGCTGGTGGCAGCAGGCGACCGGCGAGGCGATCGTGGGCCAGCTGACCGGCACGCGCCTGACGTTCCTGCCCGCGCAGATCATCTCGCTCGGCGAGTTCGAGGCGGCCCATCCCGGCGGCGATGTCCTGAGCCGCGACACGGGCTTCTCTCGCGACTATGGCCGAAACCCGTACGTCGGGTACGACACCGTGGACCAGCAGCCGTTCCTGTTCAGCGGCGTGACGGACGGGCGGCTGGCGCCCAAGGAGCGCGTGGTGACGATCGGCACCGGCGGCGAGGCGACCGCCTTTCCGTTCTCCGAGCTGCGCAAGACGGGGGTCGCCAGCGGATCGCTCGGCGGGCGGCCGGTGGTCGTCTTCTGGGCGCTCGGGACGGCGTCGGCGCTGGGTCCCTCGACGATCGGCGACGGGGTGGACATCGGGGCGAGCGGCGTCTTCCGGCCGATCGTCGACGGACGACAGCTCACGTTCGAGCGGACCGGCGGCGAGGAGGCGCCGATCACGGACCGGGAGACGGGCTCCACCTGGTCGATCGCCGGGGTCGCCACGGCCGGCCCCCTGACCGGCTCGCGCCTGGAGCCGGTCGTCCACGGCAACCACTTCTGGTTCGCCTGGGCCGCCTTCGCTCCCCAGACCGCGATCTGGACGGCGCCATGAGGACAAGCGTCCGTCACCTGCCGAGGGCACTCGTCGGGCTGGCCGCGCTGGCGCTCGTCGCCGCATCCTGCACGGCGGGGGGATCGAGTCCGGTCAGCCCCGTCAGCCCGAACGGACCGGCCGTGTCGACCGGCGACGCAACGTGGCGCACCACGACGCTGCGCGACGTCCGGACCGGCCAGGAGTTCACGATCGACCAGCTGAAGGGCAAGCTGGTAGCCATCGAGCCGATGGCGATCTGGTGCTCGAACTGCCGAATCCAGCAGCACGAGGCGGCCGCAGCGCTGGCGGCGACACCGTCCGACAAGCTGGTCTACCTCGGCGTCGACGTGGATCCGAATGAGCAGCCGGACGCGCTCGCCGCGTACTCGCGGCAGGAGGGGTTTGGCTGGACGTTCGTCGTGGCCTCGCGCGAGGTCGCCCGGTCGCTGGCGGCGACCTTTGGCGACCAGGTTCTCTCGCCGCCCTCGACACCGCTGATCCTGGTCGGTCCGGACGGCGCGGTGATCGACGTCCACTTCGGGATCCGCAAGGCGGATGCGCTCGCGGCGCTCCTGCGCGCCCACCTGCCGTGAACCGACTGGTGTCATGCCCATCGAAACCCTCCTGACGACGTTCGCGCTGGGGGTTGGCGCGGCTGCCAGCCCCTGCCTCCTTCCCCTCTACCCCGGCTTCCTGGCCTGGCTGGCCGGCAACCGGGGGGCATCGAGCGCGGGCAGGTCGGCCACCCTCCTTGGCCTCGTCGTCGTCGCCGGCGTCCTGACCTCGGTCGTGACGGCCGGCCTGGTCGTCTCCGCCCTCGTCCTCCCGCTCTCGCGCGTCCTCGACTTCGTCGTGCCCGCGACGACCGCGGTCCTGGTCCTCCTCGGCCTGGTGATGCTCGCCGGACGCAATCCCTTTGCCCGGATCGCGACGTTCCGCGTCCCGGTGGTCCGCCACCCCGCGGGTCAGGCGTACCTGTACGGCCTGCTCATGGGTCCGGTCGCCGTCCCGTGCGCCGGCCCGTTCCTGATCGCCCTGCTGGCGATCTCGGTCGGCCTCGTCGACGCCGCGGTCCGGATCGCCTCGTTCGCCGTCTTCGGGCTCGGCTTCGGCCTGCCCCTGATCGTCCTGGCGGCTCTCGGAGCGGCCCGCGGCCAGGCCGTGGCCCGGGCGATCGCCCGCCGTCACGACCTCGTGCTCCGGGTCGCGGGCGCGCTGCTGATCGTGACCGCCTTCGCCGAGCCGATCCGGCTCGCCCTCGTCACGCCGGTCGGGGGATAGGCTGGACCGACCAGGCAACCCGGGCGCTCCGCCGACTGTGGCCCACGCTACGGCGGAGGCCCCGGCCGCCTGCCACGATCAAGCCCACGGCAGTCCATCGCCTCGATCGATCGAACGGAGTACGACATGCGCAGCGACATCCGGCCCGGGGCCGCCTTCCCCGACTACGAACTTCCCGACCAGTCTGGCCGCCGCCGTCGGCTGTCTGAAATCCAGGGATTCGATCCCCTCGTCGTCGTCCTCGCCCGCGGCGGCTACTGCCCCAAGGACCGGCGCCAGCTGCGCAACCTCGTCGAGCTGTGGCCGGAGATCAAGGTGGCCTACACGAAGCTGGTCACGATCTCGACCGACAACCTGCTCGAGACGAACGAGCTGCGCGACGCGCTCGGGGCGAGCTGGCCCTTCCTGTCCGACCCGGGTCGGGTGATCCAGAAGGACCTCGACATCGCCGAGTACACCGACCCGCACCACGACCCGATGATCCCGCACACGTTCGTGCTCGGTCCCGGGCTCGTCATCTACTCGATCTACAACGGCTACTGGTACTGGGGCCGGCCGTCCAACGAGGACCTCCGCCGCGACCTGCGCGACCTGACGCGGCAGATCCGCAGCGACTGGGACCTCGGTGTTCCCGGCCTGCGCCAGAAGTGGGAGGCCGGCGAACGGGCCGACTTCTGGCCGTACGGCCGCTCGATGCGCGAGGTCCTCGCCGGCCGCGATGGCGAGCTCGGCTGATCGTCGCCGCGTCCCGTCCCGCCAAGGACCGGTCGGTCGGTCATTCGCCCGGCTCCGGGAGGCGATCGTTCGGCCGCCTGACCGAGCGGATGAGGAGGATGGTCACGGCCACGACCGGCAGGCCGACGAGGCCGAGGAGGACGGCCGGCGCCCGCTGGGCGAGATCGCGCACGGAGCCCTCGACCGCCAGGGCGAGGTCGGAGGCGCCCAGCGACTGGTACAGCCCGCTCAGCGCGTTCGAGCCCTGGAAGGCGATGAACGCGGCACCCAGGGTGATGAAGAGCAGGCTCGAGACGACGACCGAGCTGTGCCTCCGGAGTGGGCCGACCCGCAGCTCGCGCCCGCGCAGGTGTCCCCGCCCGGAGGCTCCGAGCCGATCCCAGGCGAGGGCGAGCAGGAGGAGCGGCGCGGCCATCCCGGCCGCGAAGATCGCGAGCAGGATCGCGCCGGCGAGCGCACCGCCCGAGGCGCCGGCGATCGTCAGGACCCCGCCGAGCAGGGGGCCGGAGCAGAACCCGCCCACTCCGTAGACCAGCCCCAGGACGTACGTCGCGGCCAGTGATTCGCCGCTCAGGCCGAACGTCCGACTTTGGAAGCGCGCGGCGCCCGGGAGCTCGAACCCGCCGACCGCGAGCTGGAACGCCCCGATCGCGACCAGCAGGAGTCCGGCCACGATCGAGAGTTCAGCGCGCCGCTCGAGGAACAGGCTGCCCAGGGCACCAAGGCCGAGCCCGAGGGGCACGAACAGCGTGAGCAGGCCGAGGTAGAAGACACCGGTCCGCAGGACGAGCTGCCCGCGCGAAGGGAAGGCGTAGGCGAAGAAGGCCGGCAGGAGCAGCGCCGAGCACGGGCTGAGGAGCGACAGGACCCCGCCGGCGAAGGCAACGGCCGCTTCGATGCCCATCCCGGGCCTCAGCGGGCCGCGAGGGCGGCGTCGATCGCCGCCTGGAAGACGGCGAAGGGCTGGGCGCCGACGATCCGCTGGTTGCCGATCACGAACGTCGGAGTGCCGTTGAAGCCCTGGGCGGAGACATCGGCGAAGTCGGCCTGGACGGCACCCTGGTGGTACCCACCGTCGACGCAGGCGTTGAACGTGGCCGCGTCGAGCCCGAGGCTCGCCCCGAACGACTTCAGGCGATCCTTCGAGAAGGCGCCCACGTTCTCGCCGCCCTGGTTGCGGTAGAGGAGGTCGTGGTAGTCCCAGAAGCGGCCCTGGTCGCCAGCGCAGCGCGCCGCGTTCGCCGCGTCGCGCGACTCCGCCCCGATCCAGGCGAAGTCATGCCATTCCAGGCGGACCTTGCCGGGATCGATGTACGCGGCGCGGATCTCCGGCTCGATCGAGCGGACGAAGGCACCGCACGACGGACACTGGAAGTCGCCGTACTCGCGGATCACGACCGCCGCCGTCGCCTGGCCGAGCACGGGCCGCTGCTCCTTCACCGCCACGGCCGGTGTGCTCGTGGCCGCGACATAGAGGATGCCCACCGTGGCCAGCGCGGCGGTGACGAGGAACGCGGGCAGGACCCATCGGCGGAGCCCTCCCGGCGGGCGCTTCCGGCGGGACGCCCGCCGGGTCGCACGCCGCTGTGGCGCGGGCGACTCGCCTGGGGCAGGTGACCGCCCCGGCCCTCGCTCCTGGCCCCCCGGGCGCTGGCCGTCCACGTGGTGCGAGGTGGCTCGGTGTCGCCTGCTCAATCGATCCTCCAGCGGGGCCGCGTCACGGCCGCCTCTCGTGATCCGAGCCGTTCGCCGGGCGGCATCAGGGAGCTCGCTCCGGTCCCCGGTCGAGATACCGGTTGTAGAAGGCGAGGATCTGTTCGGGGTCGACGTCCTGGAGCTCCAGGACCCGGCCCCAGGCCACCGCCGTGACCGGCGCCTCCATCTCCTGGTACGGGGTGATCACGAGCTTGCGCTCCCCGAAGGCGCCGTTTCGGCCCTGGTCGTACACCTGCGTGCGAAGACGACCGGCGGTCGCGTCGCACTCGGCCGGGGTTGCGCACCTGAACAGGACGGCGATCCCGCCGTGCTCGAGCGCGTGCAGCCAGGCTCCGGCCGGGACCGGACTGCTGAAGGCGCCGTAGGCCGCGCGCTCCGGGTAGTGCGGGCCGGACGAGGGGGGCCGGTTTCGCTGGGGCAGCGCCGCACCCGACGGGAGATGAGCACCGACCCCGCCTTCGAGCGGGGCAGCGACCCCGACGTCGGGCTGTCCCAGCCCAGAGGCGAGCGCGAAGACGGCGAAGACCGCCGCCGCCGCCGCGCCAAGACCGCCCAGCCGGAGCGCGCTCCGCCGGCGCTGGGCGCGCCGGCCAGCCTCTGCGCGCTCGGCACGGGAGGGGCGCGGGACACCGCGCGGCGATGGCTCCGGGACCGGGTCGGCCCGCCGGGGGCGGACCGGTTGCCGCCGCCTGGTCATGTTCCGGCCGCCGGCCGGTGCCCGACCAACGACGCCGTGCGCCCGCTGACCCGAGAAGCTCGGTACTGGGGAGTGAGCGTCGGGATCATGCGGAAACCGGCAGCCGCTCGCCGGCCTCGATCCTGATCGACAGCCGGTTCTCGGCCGGCGTCAGCGGGCACGAGT
>CAYMBB010000010.1:14834-19946 GCA_964388515.1 uncultured Anaerolineaceae bacterium | reverse complement strand
CGATCGACGGCGAGCAGCTCGCGCTCCAGGCGGTCGACCCCCCAGGCGGCCCAGTCCTCGGCCAGGCCGGAGATCCGGTCGTTGTCGGTCGGTGCCCGCCAGAGGGCCAGTCGGGGCGCCTCGCTCAGCCCGTCGAGGACGAGCAGCCCCTGGTCGTCGAGCTCGACCGCCGCGCTGCGTGCCGCCTCGGTCGTCGGACCCACTGCGGCCTCGGCCGCCGTGCCGTCCGCCACCGCTGCCGTCGGCCGGCGGTTGCCCGCGAGGTGCCCGGCAGTCGCGTCTGTCGGCTCGTCGAGCGGCAGCTGGGCCCAGCCGAGCTCGAAGCCGGCCGGGGCCCACGGCTCGTCGGCCGCCAGGGCGAAGCGCACGGTCAGCCACCGTTCGCCGCGGCCGGCTGTGGGTAGTCGGTAGCCGGGGATCGAGACGATCGCCCGTTCGCCCGGGGCGAGCCGCGGCAGGGGCAGCTCGCCGGCCGACACGTCGAGCCCGTCGACCGACACTGCCCAGCGGGCTTGCAGCCAGCCGAGGTCCCGGAAGTCGGCCCGGTTGAGCAGCTCGATCTCGCCGCGTTCGGCGGTGCCCGACGTGGCCTCGACGCGAACCGGCAGGGCGAGCTGGGCATGCTCCCAGAGGGCCGGCTTGGGCGAGCGATCGGGGAACGTGATGCCGTCGATGCAGAAGTTGCCGTCGTTCGGCTCGTCGCCGAAGTCGCCGCCGTAGGCGATGCGGGTCGATCCGTCGGCCAGGCGCTGGACGAGGCCGTGGTCGCGCCACTCCCAGATGAAGCCACCCTGGAGACCGGGGGTCGACTCGATCGCCTCCCAGTACTCGGCCAGGGTGCCGTTGCTGTTGCCCATGGCGTGGGAGTACTCGCACATGATCAGCGGCCGGCGCTGGCGACCCGAGGTCGCGTGGGCGACGAGCGCCTCGATCGGCGGGTACATCGGGCAGGTGATGTCGGTGACCGACTGGCCGGCCGTCCAGTCGAAGCGAATCGCGCCCTCGTAGTGGACCGGCCGGCTGGGGTCGACCCGCCGGACCCAGGCCGCCGCCGCCTCGTGGTTGGCGCCGTGGCCGGACTCGTTGCCCAGCGACCAGGCGATCACCGAGGGGTGGTTGCGGTCGCGGATGACGAGCCGCGACACCCGGTCCAGCCACGCCCCGAGGTAGCGGGGGTCGTCGCACAGCGAGCCCCAGAAGGCGTGCGACTCGATGTCGGCCTCGGCGATCACGTACAGCCCGAGCTCGTCGGTGAGCTCCAGGAAGGCCGGGTCGTTTGGGTAGTGAGAGGTGCGAACGGCGTTGAAGCCGAAGCGCTTCATCGCCACCAGGTCGGCCCGCAGGTCCATGGCGCTCACGACCCGGCCGGTCCGGGGGTCGAAGTCGTGGCGGTTGACGCCCCGGATCAGCACCCGCCGGCCGTTGATCAGCAGGTCGCGGCCGGCGATCTCGACGCGCCGGAAGCCGACCTGCAGCTCGGCCGTCTCGACGACGCTGCCATCCGGGGCGCGGAGCGAGATGCGCAGTGGGTAGCGCCGCGGCTCCTCGGCCGACCAGGGCTCGATGCCGGGGACCTCGGTCTGCCAGCCCACGCGCCCGACCGGGCGTCGGCTGGCCTCGAGGAGCCCCTCACGCAGGGCGTCCGCCTCGGGCGGCAGATGCTCGCCGGCGGCGGCCAGGCTGACCGCGTCGAGCTCGCCGCGGCGAGGCGGGCCGGCGAACCAGGCCCCACTCGGCCGCTCCCACTCCAGGGTGGTGGTCGGAACTGAGCCCGTGAGCCGGAGGATCGGGGCCCCCGCGGCGCCAAGCTCGGTGCTCAGCTCGGCGGTCAGCGACCAGCCGGCCTCGCGGGGCGCGCCCGCCCAGCCGATCGCGACCTCGAGCGCGAGCGTGCCGGTCGTCCCGTCGGCCGCCAGGCCGCAGCCCGCGACGAGGTCGGCCAGGTATGGTCGCCCGGTAGCGTAGAGATAGACCGAACGGGTGATCCCGCCGTGCCACCACTGGTCCTGGTCCTCGATGTACGTCGCGTCGGACCACTTGACCACCGTCAGCCGGATCGTGTTCGGGCCCGGCTGAACGATGCCGCTCAGGTCGAACTCCGCCGCGAGGTGCGAGTCCTTGCTGAGCCCGACCTGGCGTCCATTCACCTCGACGAGCAGGACGCTCTCGGCCGCCCCGACGTGGAGCACGACCCGCCGCTCGGCCCACGCCTCGGGGAGCTCGAACGTGCGCTCGTAGACCCCCGTCGGGTTCTCTTCCGGCGGCTCGCCCGGCAGGCCCGGGAACGGCATCTGGATGTTCGTGTAGATCGGCCGGTCCCAGGTGTCCTGCATCGTCCAGCAGCCGGGCACTGTCGCCTCGGCCCAGCGCTCCTCGAGCGGATCGCCGGGGTGATGGAGGAGCTGGAAGCGCCATGTGCCGTCGAGGAGCAGGCGGTCCGGATGGGGGACGGCGTGCATCGGCAGGCGGCCGCGGGCCACGACCGCCGGGTCTGCCCACGGCGGGATCGCCTCGGCGCTCGCCGGACTCGAGCCGTGAACGTCCTGGTGCAGCGGGCCAGCCGGGCTCCCCACGAGACTCACCCCTTCGTCGAGCCGAGCGTCAGGCCGCGGATGAACTGCTGCTGGAGGACGAAGAAGACGATGAGCGTCGGGAGCGCGACGAGGATCGCGCCGGCCGCGACGAGGTTGTTGTCGACGAAGAACTGGCCCTTGAGGTTGTTGAGGGCGGAGGTGATCGGCAGCTTGTCGCCGGTCTTCATGAGCACGATCGCCCAGAAGAAGTCGTTGTAGATCCAGGTGAACTGGAGCGTGGCGAGGGCGGCCAGGGCCGGCCGACAGAGAGGCATGATGACGTTCCACCAGATCCGGAAGACGCTCGCCCCGTCGACCAGGGCCGCCTCGTTGAGCTCGAACGGCAGGGTCTTCATGAAGTTGCTCAGGACGAACGTGCAGAACCCGAGCTGGAAGGCGACGTTGATGACCATGATCCCGAAGTACTGGTCGTACCACAGGCCGTTGTCGCTCAGGAACGACGGCAAGGGGAGGGCGAGGTACATCCGGTAGAGGGGTGTGATGATCACCTGCTGGGGCAGCAGGTTGCCGGCCGTGAACAGCATCAGCAGCCCCAGGTTGAACCGCCAGCTGAAGCGCGACACGGCGAAGGCGAGCATCGACGAGAGGAGCAGGACCAGGACGATCGCCGGGAGAACGATGATGATCGTGTTGGCGAAGTACTTGGGCAGGTCCGCCTTGGCCCAGGCGTCGATGTAGTTCTGCAGGCCGTATGTGCCGCCGATCGAGACGTACCCCAGACGGGCCGTCTCGCCGTATGGCCGGAACGACGTGTAGACCGCCCAGAGCACCGGCACCAGCCAGACCAGGCTGATCACGGCCAGAAAGATGTGGAGGAGCACGCGGGCCGGGCGGATCCGCCGGCGGTGCCGGGCCGGGGCGAGGACGAGCGACGTGGCGAGGGCGACGGGCTGGTTCATCCGGCCTGGTCCCGCATCGCCCGCGAGAGGTAGATCACGATCGGCACGACCGAGACCGCGAGCAGGATGACCGCCACGGCCGATCCGAAACCGATCCGGCTCGCCTCGCCGATGATGTTGTTCGTGACGAGCACCGACAGGAGCTCGAGGCCGTTGAGGCCACGGTTGGTGATGTAGACGAGGTCGAACGCGCGCAGCGACTCGATGACGGTGATGACAACGATCACGATGTTGATCGGACGCAGGACCGGGAAGACGACTCGCAGGAACGACTGGGCCTCGCTGGCGCCGTCGATTGCGGCGGCCTCGCGCAGGCTCGGGTCGACCGCCTTCAGGCCGGCCAGGTAGAGGACCATGATGTAGCCGATGTGACGCCAGCTGGCGGCGACCAGGATCGCCCACAGGTTGATGTTCCGGTTCCCGAGCCAGTCGACCGCCTGCGGGGTCTTGGCCGTCCCGAGGAGGTTGTTGATCAGGCCCTGGTCGGGGGAGTAGATGAGCTGCCAGATGAAGCCGACGATCGCCAGCGAGAGGACGACCGGCAGGTAGATCGCGCTCTGATAGAAGCGCGTGCCGCGGATCTCCTTGTCGAGCAGGACAGCGAGGAAGATGCCGATCGGCGTCGCGATCAGGGCGAAGACCAGCAGCCAGATGAGGTTGTGCCGGAGCGCGGGGTAGAACGGCGGGTAGATGCCGCCGATCAGGTCACTGTAGTTCTTGAGGCCGATGAACTTGATCCGGTCGAGGCCGATCCCGTTCCAGCTCGTGAACGAGAGGATGAACGAGACGACCGTCGGCAACCAGACGAGGCTGGCCGCGAGGACCAACGGGATCGCGACCATGAGGCCCAGGGTGAGCTTGTCGCGCCGGGTCAGGGGGCTGAACCGCCCGCCGCGCGGCCCGAACGGCCGGCCAAGGCGCGGCACGCCAGCCCAGCGGCTGGTCTGCCGCCGGTTGGCGCGAGTACCTGCCGGACGGGTACCGGCAGTCAAGATGCCGACCCCGCCGGCCGAGGCCGGCGGGGTCGGCGTGAGCTCGCGAGCGCTGGGCGTGGCCACGAGTCGAGGGTAGCTCAGGCGGCCGGGTCGTGGATCACTGCGGCGGCAGAGAGTCGTAGAACGCCTGGATCTTGCCCAGGAAGGCGGCCAGGTCCTGGTCGGGGTTGTTGAGGAAATCGAGCAGGAAGCCCTGCATGCCGTTCGGCCCGGCGAAGTCAGGTCGCGTGTCGCGGTCGAGGAACTGGGCGATCGCACCCGAGGCGGCGATGATCTCGGCGCTCCGCTTCTGGAACGCGGAGTAGCCGCTCGTGTCGGCGTCCTTGGCCGCTGCGACGCTGTTCGGGCTGGCCTTCAGGAATTCGAGCTGGGCCTTGCCGGTGGCGACGCACTCGAGGAGGGCCTTGGCGCCCGCAAGGTTCTTGGGGGCCTTGCTGAGCATCAGGCCGTCGATCGGGGCGTCGATGGCGTTCTCGCTGTCCCACTGGTTGCCCAGCACCGGGAAGGGGAAGAAGTCGAGGTCGTCGTGGACTGCCTTATCGGTCGCCTGCTCGCCGGCAAACGTGCCCAGGAAGTACATCCCGGCTTCCTTGTTGATCATCGACTGGGCGGCTTCCTGCCAGG
>CAYMBB010000010.1:0-14734 GCA_964388515.1 uncultured Anaerolineaceae bacterium | reverse complement strand
AGGAAGTACATCCCGGCTTCCTTGTTGATCATCGACTGGGCGGCTTCCTGCCAGGTCCGACCGGCTGCGTTCGGCTGGAGGTAGGGGAGCAGGCTCTTCCACAGCTCGAAGACGGACTGGACCTTCGGGTCGGTCCACTTCTCCTTGCCGGCCATCAGGTCGACATGGAACTGATAGCCGTTCTGACGCATGTTGAGGATATCGAACGTCCCCATCGCCGGCCAGCCGTCCTTGTCGCCGAAAGCGAGCGGGACGAGGCCGTCCGCCTGCATCTTCTTGGCCAGGGCGATGAACTCGTCGAGGGTCTTGGGGATCGTGTAGCCCTTCTCCTGGAAGAGGCTCTTGCGGTAGATGACGACCCACGGGTAGTTGTACATCGGGATGAAGTACTGCTGTCCGTCGTCGCCGGTCGAGGCCTGCTTGAATGCGTCAGAGTAGTTGTTGCCAACCTTGGCCCACACGTCGGAGATTGGCGTCGAGAGGCCCTGGGCGGCGAAGAACCGCATCCGGTACCCGGCGAACCAGGTGAAGACGTCGTCGGGAGTGCCCTGGAGATAGGAGTTGATCTGGTCCTGGAACTTGCCGTGCTCGACGGTGTTGATCGTCGACTGCGTCCCAGCCTGGCTGTCGCAGTACTGGATCATCGAGGCGAAGGCAGCCTTGGGCGTGTCATCGGAGTAGTTCGAGCCGATCGTCACCGCGCCACCAGCCGGAGCGGCGCTTGCCGCGCTGGGGCTGGCGCCGGGAGCTTCGGTCGCCGCGGCGCTCGGTGTCGGAGAGCCACCGCCACCCGCACAGGCCGAGACCAAGAGGGCCAGGGCGGCGAGCGCGGCCGATCCCTGCGCCAGCCGCGAGGGTGAGCTGATCATGTGCACCTCCTCCAATCGCCGGTCCAACAGAAACCGACACGAACGCTCGGATTGTCGAACTGCCGGGGGCGGCTGTCAAGGGCACACCGAAGGATTCTTGTGGTAAGTCGTTGACTCGCGGCGAAATACGAAGCAATCTGTACAGTAGCGTGACGGATTGGTGCGGCGGGCCCCGACCGGCCGGGACCGGGTCCGTCGGGCAGGAGTGAGTGGGAGGCAAGGAGCGAGTGCTCGCCAGGCAGCGCCAGGGCTACATCCTCGAGCGGGTTCGACAGGACGGCGCGGTCCGGGTCGCTGACCTGGTCCGCGACCTGGGCGTCTCGGACATGACGATCCGGCGTGACCTCGACGCCCTGCGCCAGCGGGGGCTGCTCGAGAAGGTTCACGGCGGCGCGACCGCGATCCGCGGCAGCGCTCTCTTCGAGCCCGGCTTCGCCGCCAAGTCGACGCTCCAGGAGCATGAGAAGGCGGCGATCGCCGAGGCCGCCGTGAAGCTCGTCGAACCGGGGAGTGCGATCGCGGTCTCGGCGGGAACCACCACCTACCATCTCGCCCGCCGGCTGGTCGACGTCCCGGGGCTGACGATCGTGACCAACTCGGTGCCGGTGGCCGACGTCCTCCACCAGGCGGGTCGGCACGATCACACGATCATCCTGACCGGCGGCGTCCGGACGCCATCGGACGCCCTCGTCGGTCCGTTCGCCGTGGCGGCCCTGCGGACGGTTCACGTAGACGTCGTCTTCATGGGCGTTCACGGGATGGACCCCAAGACCGGCTTCACCACCCCGAACCTCCTGGAGGCCGAGACCGACCGCGCTCTGGTCGAGGCCGGCCGGCGCCTGGTCGTGCTCGCCGATCACACGAAGTGGGGCACGATCGGGATCAGCTCGTTCGCCCGTCTCGACCAGGCCGATGTCCTGATCTCCGACGTTGGTCTGTCGCCCGAGGCCCAGGCCGAGTTGCGCGCCCATGTCCGTGAGCTGGTCCTCGTGGAACCGGCGGGCCTCGCCGAGTCCGCCATCGCCGAGTCGGACGTCGCGTGACCGAGGAACTCACGGGCCGGAAGGACGGCTCGACCAGGGGAGGACGTGCGCGGCCGGGCGCCGGCGGCGACATCCTGAGCCGGCGCTCGGGCGATCCGCATCGGCGCTTCAACCCGTTGACCGGCGAGTGGGTCCTCGTCTCATCGGAACGGACCCGGCGGCCGTGGCTCGGCAGGTCCGATGTCGTGCCCCCGAGCCAGGCACCGGCCTACGACCCGAAGTGCTACCTGTGTCCGGGCAACGCCCGGGCCAGTGGGGCGCGCAATCCGGCCTACGAGGGGACGTTCGTCTTCGACAACGACTTTGCCGCCCTGCGCCCCGACATCCCGGCGTGGTCGATCGACGACGGCCTGCTCCGGGCCGCGAGCGAACGGGGGACCTGCCGGGTCATCTGCTTCTCGCCCCGCCACGACCTCCACCTCGGTTCGATGAGCCTCCCCGACGTGCGGGCCGTGGTCGACGTCTGGGCCGATCAGACCACGGAGCTCGGGCACGAGTTCGACTGGGTCCAGATCTTCGAGAACCGCGGCGAGATGATGGGCGCCAGCAACCCGCATCCGCACGGCCAGATCTGGGCTGCCCAGTCGCTGCCCCGCGAGGCGAGCCGCGAGGACGCCTCGCAGCGCGCCCACCTCGAGGCCACCGGCCGCCGCCTGCTGCTCGACTACGCCGATCAGGAGCAGACGGGCGTGCGGGTCGTCGACGACCTCGACGGGTGGCTCGCGGTCGTGCCGTTCTGGGCGGTCTGGCCGTTCGAGACGCTGGTCATCCCCCGGCGCCCGGTCTCCCGCCTGGCGGAGCTGGCCGATGGCGAACGCGACGCGCTGGCGGCGAGCCTCGTCCGCCTCCTCGGTCGCTACGACAACCTGTTCCGGCGCCCGTTCCCGTACTCGATGGGCTGGCACCAGGCGCCGTTCGGTAATCGCTCGGTCGATCACTGGCAGCTCCATGCCCACTTCTATCCGCCGCTCCTGCGGGCGACGGTCCGGAAGTTCATGGTGGGCTACGAGCTCCTGTCCGAGACCCAGCGCGACATCACCGCCGAGTCGGCGGCCGAGCTGTTGCGGAGCGTCGCCGTATCTCGAGTCCCGCTCGTCTCGCCGTCCGGCCGCTGAGGGAGCAGGCGAGGCGGACGCGGCCTCGGTCAGGGGCGAGCGTGTTCGGTACTCAGCGGCCGGTGTAGCGGATTCCGGACGGGTCCCGATCGGCCGAACGGCGGTTGCGCGGCTAGGTCGGGTAGGTGCGTCAGGGCGTGACCTGGACCCCGAAGTAGGCGGCGATCTTCTGGGCCAGGACAGGCAGCTCGGCCGAGATCGCGGCGATCCGTGACTCGTCCGCCCCGCCCGGGTTCGTCAGCATCGTCTCGTAGAGGCCGACGAGCTCGTCCTCGTCGGCCAGGAGCTTGTCCATGTCATCCTTGATCGGCGCCGGCCAGTCGATCGCCCGGAGCTCGGCGATCGCCTTCCTCGTCGCGTCGGCATACTCCTTGTAGGCGGCGGTCATCGCTTCCGGTGTCGTCGCACCGGCCATGCTCGAACTGAGCTTCGTGGCCGCGGCCTGCAGCTCGGCCTGGATCTGGGCGTACTTGGAGCCGAAGGCGGAGGTGTCGATCGACGGTTCAGGCGTGGTCGCCGCCGAGGTCGCGGCCGGGGTCTCGGTCGGGACGGTTGTTGCGGGCTCGGAGGCGGCCGGACTCCCGCCGGAGGCGCCGTCGCCCGACGACGGAGCGGGACTCGAGCCCGAGGAGCAGGCGGCGACGGCGATCGCCACCAGGAGCATGGCGGGCAGGAACTGGCGCATCGGATCCACCTCTTCGACGATCCCCCGATCGAGGGCTGACGAGATAATAGACGGTCACGACCCAGCCGGGACGGTGTTCGTCGGCTACGCGGGCTCGCCAGGTTCTGGGCCGGTGGCGATCGGTAGGCCGGCGCGGCTCCAGTCGCTGAACGAGCCGGGGTAGAGGAGTGGGTCAGGCAGGCCGGCGAGCCGGATTGCGAGCGCGTTGTGGCAGGCGTTCGTGCCACTGCCGCAGGAGGTGACGACGACGCGGCCCTCCGGCGTATCGCCGACCCGGCTGGCACGGTCGTCGCCCCTGGCGCCGGCCCCGCCGGCTGCGTCCCCGCCGGCTGCGTCGTCCCCGACGCCGAGCCCCCGGTACCGCTCACGCAGCTCGCTCGGGGACCGAAATCGACCGTCGGGGCCGAGATTGTCGGTGAACGGTGCGCTGAGCGCGGTCGGGATGTGGCCCGCTGCCGGATCGATCGGCTCGACGTCGCCCCGGTAGCGCTCCGGCGCCCGGGCGTCGAGCAGGATCACGCTCCCGAGGCGCCGGCGCAGCTCGTCGCGCTCGACCACCCGGCTCCAGCGCTCGCGCAGCCTCAGGCTCGCCGGGGGCCAGGCGGACGACTCGGTCGTGAGCGGTCCGCCGATCGCCGCCCAGGCGTCGAGCCCGCCGTCGAGGACGGCGACCCGCCCGTGCCCCAGGTTGTCGAGCATCCACCACAGGCGCGCGGCGACCCCGCCCCGGGTGTCATCGTAGGCGACGACGAGGTGCTCGTCGCCGATCCCGCGGTCGGCGAGAAGGCGGGCGAAGGTGGCCGGGTCGGGCAGCGGATGGCGTCCCGGACCGACCGGGGCCGACAGGTCGGAGTCAAGGTCGAGGAAGATCGCGCCTGGGATGTGGCCAGCCTCGTACGCCGTCCGACCCCGGCCCGGCTGGCCAAGGTACCAGCGGACGTCGACGAGGCGCAGGTCGGGATCGCCGAGGCGAGTGCGGAGCTCCTCGGGCGATATGATCGTCATGCTGGTATCCTCTCCCGCGGCGCCGCGACGGCGCCTCCGGACCGCTTCGACCGGTCCATTCGCTCCGGCGTAGCTCAGTGGTAGAGCGGGCGGCTGTTAACCGCTTGGTCGTAGGTTCGAATCCTACCGCCGGAGCCATTCACCCACGGACGCAGCGCTCGTTCCAATGGACGATCACCGGCGCACCATGCTCCCAGCCGAGGATCGAGATCGTGGCGGTCGAGAGCGCGAACAGGCGCCCCTCGCTCGGGGCCAGGCCGAGCCAGCGCGCGGCCAGGACCCGGAGCAGGTGGCCGTGGGCGAAGACGAGGACGTCGCCAGGGCTCGACCGGGCGCGGGCGACGACCCGGTCGGCCCGGGTCGCCACGTCCTCGATCGTCTCGCCGCCAACCGGACCCTGGCGCCAGATCGACCAGCCCGGCACCTGCGAGCGGATCTCGCTCGTGGTCAGGCCCTCGTAGGCCCCGTAGTCCCACTCGACGAGGTCCGGGTCGGGCTCGACCTGGTCGCCGAAGCCGGCCAGGCGGGCCGTCTCGAACGCCCGCGACAGGGGGCTCGAGAGGACGACGGCGAACGGCCTGCCGACCAGCCGGGCCCCGACCGTCCGTGCCTGCTGGCGCCCAAGGTCGGTGAGCTCGATGTCCGTCCGGCCGGTGTGGCGCCCGAGCCGGGCCCAATCGGTCTCGCCATGGCGGACGAGCCAGAGCTGCGGGCCTGAAGCTGCTCCGGCATCGCGGGGCGCCGCGTCCTGCGCCGCGTCCGGGTCGTGCCGGACGTCGCCGGCGTTGCCGTCACCCACCCTCGTCAGTCGGCCGCAACCACCCCGACCGGGCAGGCCACGCCCGTGCCGCCGAGCCCGCAGTAGCCGTCCGGGTTCTTCGCCAGGTACTGCTGGTGGTAGTCCTCGGCGAAGGAGAACTCGGGGGCCGGCGGGCCGACGATCTCGGTCGTGATCGGGCCGTACCCCGCGGCCGTCAGGCGGGCCTGGTACGCGTCCCGGGAGGCCTCGGCTGCGCGCCGCTGGCGCTCGTCGCGGACGAAGATCACCGACCGGTACTGGGTCCCGACGTCGTTGCCCTGGCGCATCCCCTGGGTCGGGTCGTGGCCCTCCCAGAAGACTTTGAGGAGCTGCTCGTAGCTCACCAGCGCCGGGTCGAAGACGACCCGCACCGACTCGGCGTGGCCGGTCCGCCCGGTGCAGACCTCCTCGTAGGTCGGGTTCGGGGTGAAGCCGCCCTGGTAGCCGACCGCGGTCACCCACACGCCCGGCGTCTGCCAGAACCGGCGCTCCTCGCCCCAGAAGCAGCCGAGCGCGAACTCGGCGACCTGGAGGCCGTCGGGGTACGGAGGTGCCATGAGACGTCCGCTCACGGCATGCGACCCCGGCCTGGTGATCGGCTCGGCCCGACCGGGCAGCGCCTCGTCAGGCCTTGGCATCCTGGATGTCTTCGTGGACCACATCGCGGCTCGCTCCTCTCGCTCCTGGCGGGAGTGTAGCCGGCTCGTGCGACGGGCTCGTGACGCCGGACGCTCTGCCTCGAGTGATGCGTCGGGAGACGTCTCGGGCTCTATGATCGGGGATCATGGCCAGGGCTCCGATCGACACCGATCCCGACGTACCGCCGACCGCCCGACCGTTCCGGGCGGTCATCTTCGACCTCGACGGGGTGCTCGTCGACTCCGAGATCTGGTGGGACGAGGTCCGGGCCGACTTCGCGCGCCGCCACGGACGGCCCTGGACGGAGGCCGACCGGGCGGCGGTCATGGGCGCGAACTCGCGCCAGTGGTCGGAGACGATGCGCACTCGCCTCGGGCTCTCGATGAGCGCCGCGGAGATCGAGCGCGAGATCGTCGACGGTGTCGTCGGGCGGTACCAGGCGCAGGGAGCGCCGGTGATCGACGGGGCGGTCGATGTCGTCCGCCGTCTGGCGGGCCGATACCGGACCGCGGTCGCCTCGTCGGCCCACCGGCAGGTGATCGACGCCGCCCTCGAGGCGCTCGGCCTGGGCGATGCGTTCGACGCTGTCGTCTCGTCCGACGAGGTCGCCCGCGGCAAGCCCGCGCCGGACGTCTACCTCGAGACAGCGCGCCGGCTCGGGGTCCTCCCGGCCGACTGCCTGGTGGTCGAGGATTCGCTCAACGGCATCCTCGCCGCGCGGGCGGCCGGGATGACTGTCGTCCTCGTTCCAAACGCGTCGGTGCCCCCGGCGCCCGGGGCGCGAGAGGCGGCCTCGGCGGTCCTGGCGCGGATCAGCGATCTCGACCCGGAGCCGTTGGCGCTGGCCGTGGATCGAGCGGGATGAGCGGTCGCCGGAACGGGGATCCGACCGGCGACGTCTCGTTCTCCCGGGCCGTCCGCTACTGGGTGACCGCCCTCGTCGTCCGGACCCTCGTCCGGAGCTACCTGCGAGTGCGGGTCGAGGGTCGCCACCGCCTTCCTCCCGGCCCGGCGGTCCTCTGCTTCAGCCACCAGAACTGGGCCGACCCGTTCATCCTGATCGCTGCCCTGCCGCTCCGGCCACGGCTCTTCTTCTTCGGGCCGAAGGAGGAGGACATGCGTCGAGGCGTGCGCAACCGGCTGATCAGCTGGTCCGCGATGGCCGTCCCATACCGGCCGGGCAAGGACGATCTGCTCGGCGCCACCCGGCGGGTGACCGCGGTCCTGGCTGCGGGCGGGCGGCTGGCGATCGCGGGGGAGGGGAGGATCCATGCCGGTGAGCGGGTCATCCTGCCGCTCAGCGAAGGGTGCGCCTACTTCGCCCTCCGCTCGGGCGTGCCGCTCGTCCCGGTCGCGATCAACGGCACCGGCTGGCTCGCCTTCGGCCGGACGGTCCGGGTGCGGATCGGCGAGCCGATCCTGCCCGAGGGCCGACCGACCCGTGGGCGGGTCGACGAGCTGACCGGTCGTCTGACTCGGGCCCTCGAGGCGCTCGTCGCCGACTTCGCGGATCGACCGCCGCCCGGACCGTTCGGGCGCTGGCTGACCGAGCTGTTCAACGAGTGGCCGGGGGACGCTCGACCGGGCCCGGGCGGATAGGCTGCCCGGTGCGGGCTGCGGCCGCCCGGGCCGTGGGCGCGGCGGTCACGCGGCGGTCATGGGGGCGCAGCGGCCGCGCCGGCGGCGGGACTCTGCCATACTCCGGCCGTTCACGAACGCGAGGAGGTCCAGTTGGGAGCAACAGGTCTCGCGGCCGATCCCGCCGAGTATCGGTCGCGTCTGCAGGAGCAGAGTGACGAGCAGATCGACGCCTGGACAGCCGAACTGATGCGCGACGTGGCGATCCGCCGCGGCGTCGTCAGGGTCGTCGAGGACTTCCTGCGCGCGGCACGTCTCGACGAGCGCGGATTCGAACGGGTGTTCGCAGCCGGGGGCGGGCCGCCGGCGGTCGTCGGGCGCGACCGGGACGGTCGGCTGATCGTGCCCGCGATCACGCTCCACGCGCTCGTGCCCGGTCTCCGGTCCCAGGTCCCTGACGGGCGCGAGCGGCTGATCGAGTACCTCGTCGAGAACTTCGAGGAACTGGTCTACGTCTGACGCGATCGTCCGTCGCGTCGGCGGCCACGTCCGCCTCGTCCATCCCTTTCCCTCGCTCCTCGACGCCCTCGTCACAGGCGCGATCGCCCTCATCGCTGGTGGGGCCCCGGTCGTTGCCGTCCGCCTGGCGGTCGCGATGTTCTGTCTCCAGGCGGCGATCGGTTCGGCGAACGACCTCCGCGACGTGGAGGCCGATCGCGGCCGCAAGCCTGGCAAGCCGATCCCCGCCGGTCTCGTTGCCCCGTCCGTGGCCCGGGCGATCCTCGTCGTCGCCCTCGTCCTGGGCCTTGGCCTGTCGGCGCTCTCCGGCCCGGCCGTCCTCGGGCTGGCGATCGTCGGGTCGGCGATCGGCTTCGCCTACGATCTGCGCCTGAGTGGGACTCGATGGTCGTGGCTGCCGTTCGCGCTGGGCGTCCCGCTCCTGCCGCTCTACGCCTGGCTGGGTGGGAGCGGCGAGCTGCCCGGCGCGCTCGGTCTGCTCCTCCCGCTGGCCGTCCTGGCCGGGACGGCGCTCGCCTGCTCGAACGCGCTCGCTGATATCGAGCGTGACCGCGCGGCCGGGACGGCGACGATCGCCACGGCCCTCGGCGCCCCCGCGACCTGGCGGCTCGGGGCGGTCTGCCAGGCGGTCGTCATCGTTGTCGCCCTGGCCACGATCCTCGGCCGCGGGGACGCACGGGCGGCGAGTGCCGGGGTCGCCGGGGTGCTGGCCATCGGGGCCGGACTCGTGTCCGGACGTTCGGCCGACCCGTGGCGGCGCGAGCGGGGCTGGGAGATCCAGGGCCTCGGCCTCGGTCTCCTTGCCATCGCCTGGCTGGCCGGGGTGGCCGTCAGCGGCGGGGCGTGAGCCGGGGAATCGCGGGCGTGGGCCCGGTCACGAACCTCAGTCGCGGATGTCGCCGCTGCGGACCAGGGCGATCGCGTTCTCCAGCCTGAGCTTGGCGATCGTCAGGTACTTGGCGAGGTTGCTGCGGTCGACGTCAGGGATGGCGTGGATCACCTCCGGGGCGCGGAGGACCGCGACGAATTCCTCGATCGCCTCCGCCAGGCGCTGCTTGGCCGCGACGAGCGACTCGTCGGTCAGCGGCTGGGCCGGGCGGGTGCCCGTCCAGGCCGCCTCGGCCCGCGCCTCGACCGCCTCGCCATCGGCGGCCAGGCCAGCCGTGCCGCCGCGTGGGGCGCCCGCTGCGTCGCCGGGCTCGCCATCGCCGGTGCCCGACGGCCGTGGCTGGCGTCCCTCGATCCGCTCGCGCAGCTTGACCAGGGACAGCTCGCCCCGGGCGACCTGCTCGGCCAGGCGCTTGCGGCGTCGCGGGTCGGAGACCTTGAGCAGCTCGTAGGCGTGCGAGAGCGTGTCTTTGCGCAAGGACACCAGCTCCTTGATCTCGGGTGGCGCCCCGGCGAGGCGGAGCCGGTTCTCCAGATAGCCCTTGTCCTTGCCCAGCTTCTGGGCCAGCCGCCGGACGCTGTAGCCGCGCTCGCGGATCATCCGGTCGTACATGATCGCCTCATCGAGCGGCGACAAATCCTCGCGCTGGAGGTTCTCGATGATCGCGATCTCGAGCGCGGTCTCGTCGTCGATCTCCTCGATCAGGGCCGGGATCGTGGCCAGGCCAGCCTTGCGCGAGGCGCGCCAGCGACGCTCGCCGGCGATCAGCTGGAAGCGATTCGGCGCGAGCGGCCGAACGAGGACCGGCTGGAGGACACCATGCTCGCGGACCGACGCCGCCAGCTCGTCGAGGGTGGCCTGGTCGAAGGCGAGGCGCGGCTGGTCCGGGTTCGGCTCGATGTGCTCGACGGGGATCTGGCGGACCTGGCTGCGGTCAATCCTGTCGGGCGAAATGAGGCTGACGATCGCGGGCGAGAGCTCGCGCTCCTCCGAGAGCCGCCTGGCGGCGGCGGCGCGGAAGTCCGGTCTAGACAAGGTCGATCACCTCCCGGGCGAGCTCGCGATACGTGCGGGCCGCCTCTGACGTCCCGGCGTACGCGGTGATCGGTCGCCCGGCAAGGGGGGCCTCACCGAGCTTCACCGTGTTGCGCACGATGGCATTGAACACGTGGTGGTCGCCGACGACGCGCAGCTCCTCGAGCATGTCGCGCGCGAGGATCGTGCGCCCGTCGTAGAACGTGGGCAGGAGCCCCAGGATCCGCAGGTCGCGGTTGAGCTTGGCGCGAATCGTGTTGATCACCTTGACCAGGTTGGCCAGGCCCTTCATCGCGTAGTACTGGGTCTGGACCGGGATGATCACGCCGCTCGCGGCCACGAGTCCGTTGACCGTCAGGAGCCCGAGGTTGGGCGGGCAATCGATGAGCGCGTAGTCATAGCTGGGCTCGAGCCGACCCTCGATCGCGTCGCGCAGGGTCTGCTCGCGACCGAAGGCGGTGAACAGCTCGCCCTCGGTCATCGCCAGGTCGATCGAGGCGGGGGCGACGTCGATGCCGCTGGTCTGGCTCGGGATGATCACCTCGTCGATCGTGGCCCGGCCGTCGGACAGGACGTCGGCCATCGAGCGCTCGACGGTGTTCAGGTTGATCCCGAGTCCGGCGGTCAGATTCGCCTGAGGGTCCATGTCGATGCACAGGACCCGGTAGCCCTCTTCGGCGAGTGCCCCGGCAAGGTTGATGGCCGTCGTCGTCTTGCCGACACCGCCCTTCTGGTTCGCGATGGCGATCACGTTCGTCACCGGGGCATCACCTCGTGGAAGAACCGGCGCGATCCGGAGTCGGCCGGGCCGTGGGGATGGATGCGCAGGGATCCTGCTCCCTGGGCGGATGCACATCCTACTCCAGCCTCGGCGGGATGGAGCAGTCGGTTATCCACAGTTCACGCCAGTTGTTCACCGAATCTGTGGATAGTCGGGAGGCCGCGCGACGTTGCCGCCGCCATCCGGCTGCGCGGCCTTCGTGCTTCCGGCGGATCGGGTCGACGCTCCCCGGGCAACGACGGTGCTGGGCCTGAACGGACCGCGCGACGGGACCGATGCGCCCTGGCGATCGGCGACCCTCTATCATGGGCGACAGGCGACCAACCGAGGGGGCCGGGGGCCCACACTTCGAACCAGACCCGCGCCAGCGACGACATCCGCGGACGGTGCGCCTGTCTGTACGCAAAGACAGGTCAGGGCCCGAGCAGGGTGGGGCGGATGCGCGGTGAGGAAGGAGCATCGTGCCGACGAACCAGGAGCGGATCGAGCGATTGCAGAAGCTGCGCGCCGAGGCGCTGCTCGGCGGCGGACCAGTCCGCATCGAGCGCCAGCATGCCTGGGGCAAGCTGACCGCCCGGGAACGGCTCGACCTCCTGCTCGACGCCGGTTCGTTCGTCGAGCTCGACGCCTTCGTCGTCCACCGCTCGAACGAGTTCGGGCTGGACCGGCAGCGGTTCCTGGGCGACGGCGTCGTCACCGGTCACGGCACGATCGACGGTCGGCTCGTCTTCGTCTTCAGCCAGGATTTCACCGTCTTCGGCGGTTCCCTGTCGGAGGCCTATGCCGAGAAGATCTGCAAGATCATGGACCTGGCGATGAAGGTCGGTGCGCCGGTCATCGGCCTGAACGACTCGGGCGGGGCCAGGATCCAGGAGGGCGTGGCCAGCCTCGGCGGGTACGCCGAGATCTTCCTGCGCAACGTCATGGCCTCGGGCGTGATCCCGCAGCTGTCGGTGATCATGGGTCCCTGCGCGGGGGGAGCGGTCTACTCGCCGGCGATGACGGACTTCACGATCATGGTCGAGGGCACGAGCTACATGTTCGTGACCGGGCCGAACGTGGTGAAGTCGGTCACCCACGAGGACGTCGACTCCGAGCGGCTGGGGGGCGCCCTGACCCACACGACGGTGAGCGGGGTCGCCCATCTCGCCGCTCGCGACGAGGCGGAGTCGATCGATCTCGTGCGCCGGGTGCTGGCCTACCTGCCCCAGAACAACCTCGAGGACCCGCCGCTCGTCGAGTGCCGGGACCCGGTCGACCGCCGCGACCCGGAGCTCGACCGGATCGTGCCCGACGATGCTCAGAAGCCGTACGACATGAACGACGTCATCACGCGTGTCGTCGACGACGGCGCCTTCCTCGAGATCCAGCCAGGCTGGGCCCGGAACATCATCACCGGTTTCGCCCGGCTCGGCGGTCGGAGTGTCGGGATCGTCGCCCAGCAGCCGGCGGTCCTGGCCGGTGCGCTCGACATCAACGCCTCGACCAAGGCCGCCCGCTTCGTGCGCACCTGCGACTGCTTCAACATCCCGCTCGTCACGTTCGTGGACGTGCCGGGATTCCTGCCCGGCGTGGGCCAGGAGCATGGCGGGATCATCAGGCACGGCGCGAAGCTGCTCTACGCCTACTGCGAGGCGACCGTCCCGAAGCTGACGGTCATCACCCGCAAGGCGTACGGCGGGGCGTACGACGTCATGAGCAGCAAGCACGTGCGCGGCGACATGAACTTTGCCTGGCCGATGGCGGAGATCGCGGTCATGGGCGCCGAGGGCGCGGTGAACATCATCTTCCGCGAGCAGATCGCGGCCGCCGCCGACCCGGCCGCGGAGCGGGCCCGACTCGTGGCCGAGTACGAGGCCCAGTTCAACAACCCGTACATCGCGGCCGCGCGCGGCTATATCGATGATGTCATCCTGCCCTCGGAGACCCGCCCTCGACTGATCCGCGCCCTGGAGATGCTGCGTGACAAGCGCGAGACGAACCCCGCCAAGAAGCATGGCAACATCCCCCTCTGAGGTCGGGGTCGTCTTTGCGCAAAGACGACCCTTCGAGCGCGTGCTCGTCGCCAACCGGGGCGAAATCGCGCTCCGGATCATCCGCGCCTGCCATGAGCTGGGGATGGAGGCGGTCGCGGTGTACAGCGATGCCGACCGCCACGCCGCCCACGTCCGCGCGGCCGATGCGGCCGTCCGGATCGGCCCGGCGCCGGCCGCCGAGAGTTACCTTCGGGCGGAGGCGATCGTCGAGGCGGCCCTGGCGACCGGAGCTCGGGCCGTCCATCCGGGCTACGGGTTCCTGGCCGAGCGAGCATCGTTCGCCCGGGCCGTCGAGGACGCGGGCATCGTCTTCGTCGGTCCGCCGCCGGCCGCGATCGCGGCCCTCGGGGACAAGCTGGCCGCCCGCCGGGCCGCGGCGGCGGCCGGCGTGCCGGTCGTGCCCGGGACGCTCGACCCGGCGCCGGTCGACCGGCCGGACCAGGTGGCGGCGATCCTGGCCGAGGCCGAGCGGGTCGGGTTCCCGCTCCTGGTCAAGGCGGCCGCCGGTGGCGGCGGGCGCGGGATGCGGCGGGTGGAGTCGACCGCCGAGCTGCCCGCGGCGCTCGTTTCGGGATCGCGCGAAGCGGCCTCGGCCTTCGGAGACGGCTCGGTCTACCTCGAGCGGGTCGTCTTCCCGGCGCGCCACATCGAGGTCCAGCTGCTCGGCGACGCGTACGGCGAGGTCGTGGCGTTGGGCGAGCGCGACTGCTCGATCCAGCGCCGCCACCAGAAGCTGATCGAGGAGGCGCCGGCCCCGGGTCTGACCGAGGAGCAGCGCCGGGCGCTCCATGCGATGGCCGTCACCGTGGCCCGGGCCGCCGGCCTGCGGAATGCCGCGACGTGCGAGTTCCTCTATGACCCGGATGGCCACTTCTGGTTCCTCGAGGTGAACACCCGCCTCCAGGTCGAGCACCCGGTGACCGAGCTCGTGGCCGGGGTCGACATCGTCATCGAGCAGTTCTGGCTCGCCGCCGGCGCACCGCTCTCCGAGCGGGCGATCGCCGCCTCACGGGCCGCCTCGAGACCGACCAGCCACGCGATCGAGCTGCGCCTGTCGGCCGAGGATCCGGCGCGGGCCTTCGCCCCGACGCCCGGCCGGGTGACCCGCTGGCTGATGCCCGGCGGCCCGGGGATCCGGGTCGATGCGGCCCTCGAGGCAGGGGAACGGGTCCCGCCTGAGTATGACCCGCTGATTGCGAAGGTGATCGCCCATGGACCCGATCGGCCGGCCGCGATCGCGCGCCTCCGGAGGGCCCTCGACGAGATCGAGATCGGCGGGATCCAGACGACGCTGCCCTTCGATCGCTTCGCCGTCGGCCATCCGACGTTTGCCGCCGGTGCGCTCTCGACGAGCTGGGTGGGGGAGCACTGGGACGCGGTCGGCGAGCGCGCCCGGGCGGCGGAGGTCGCCGAGCTCGCGGTCGGTCTGGCAGCGATCGAGGAGCCCGCGGGCGGCGGGATGCATGGCCGAGCGAGCGGCGGGGCGGACGCGCCGAGCGGTCGCGGCGGCTGGGCTAGCGCGTCGGACGGACGGGCGGCCCGGCCCGGTGGCGAGGGGCGTTCGGCGTGGCGGTCGGCCGGCCGGGCGAGGGCCGTCGACAGGTGGCCGGCGTGAGTGCGGCACGCGAGCCGGTCGATCCGGCGGCGACCCCCCCGGCGGCGGCCAACCCGGCGGGCCCGGCGCCGGGCGCCGCGCGCCCCTCGCTCCTCGCAACCTCCGACCGCGCCCAGCCGCCACCCC
>CAYMBB010000009.1:18712-21344 GCA_964388515.1 uncultured Anaerolineaceae bacterium | reverse complement strand
CCGGCTCGGTCGTCGAGGTCCGGGTCCGTCCCGGCGACCAGGTCGTCCGCGGCCAGCTCCTTGTCCAGCTGGAATAGCGACCAACGCCGACTGCGGGGCCTCGTTCTTCCAGCCGCATGAGGCGGCGAGCGCCCGGCGGTGAGGAAGGCTTGCCCGGAGGCCTCCCTTCGGGTCAGCAGCCGGCCCCAGCCGCTGACGTGACATTCACCGTCAGCGCGACCGTGGTCGTCGTGCCATCGGGGAAGGTCACGGTCGACGTCACGGTGTACGAGCCGAGCCGCGTGATCGTGAAGCTGGCCCCCATGGAGCCGTTGTCGTCGGTCGTGCCGGAGATCGAAGTCGGTCCCTCCACGGCTCCGTCATTGGTCGCGATGTGCGTCGACACCGGCGCCCCCACGAGAACTGGGGAGGTCTTGATGGTCACGCACACCGTCGAGACCGCTCCCGGGGTAAACACGTACGACCCGTTCATGGTTACCGTCGGTGTTGGCCTCGGTGTCACAGGCGACGGCGTCGGTGTTGGCCTCGGTGTTGGCGTCGGTGTCACAGGCGGCGGCGTCGGTGCTGGCTTCAATGTTGGCCTGGGCGACGGCGTCGCAGGCGGTGTTGGCCTGGGCGACGGCGTCACAGGCGGCGGCGTCGCAGGCGTCGGGCTGGGCGGAGCAGTCGGCGACCAGGTGACGGGCGTCGGCGTCGGGCTGGGCATCGGCGCAGCCGACTGGCTGGCCGGAGTTGCCGGCGGCTGCGGCGCGGTCCCCGTGCCTCCCAACACCCACAGCGACGAGACCAGGAGCACGATCAGGGCGACAGGGAACAGAATCCAGCGCCACGGTGTGAAACCAAAGGGACCGGGGCGAGGAGCGCTTGCCGGCCCGGGCGCGACCTGCCCGCCGCCCTTGCGCGTGCCGGTCCGGCTGATCGTGGTCAAGCCGGCGCTGTCGGCGGCGATCAGATCGGCGACGATTGATTCGATCGGCGCCGGGGAGGCGGCCGGACGGATGGGCCCACTCATCGTATGGCCGAGTGTAGCGGCCACCGTGGCCACTGACGCTGGGCGCGGGGCATGGCCGGCGCTGGTGGGAAGCTCGAACCAGCCTCACGCTCCGGCATCAGGAGCCCGCGCCGGGGTCCAAGTTCGTCGTACAGGCCGGGCTCACGCGTCTGCGTCCAGTCCCGGAGCACGCGCCCGTCAGGTCCGCTGCTGAGGTAGCGCCACAGGAGCGCATCGAGACTCCCCGCGTCCAACAGGCGCAGGAACGCCTCGAGGCAATCCCGCGGCACGCACGCGAACGCTCGCCGGAGGCGCCCCAGGTCGACGACGATGAAAACGCAGGCGTTCCAGGTCACCATCACCGGAGCCAGCTCAAAGCGCCGACGACGACGTGGGCGCAGCAGATCGCCGAACGGTCCGGCTGCGAGCGACGGCTGCGGCGGCTCCGACTCCACTCCGGTCGGACCCTCGCTGGGCAGGGACGCAGCGCCGGACACCATGCGCTCGACAAGGTCTGCGTCATCGCGGTCAATGGCGTGGCCCAGAGCGCGCCGCGCCGCTCGCCAGGCACGCTCAAGATGGAGCTGCGCGTCGATGACCCCGCCCCCGGCCAAGGGGAGCGGAGTGCGCCGGCCGAGGACATGCAGGTCGGCCCCGGCGGCCCGTCGATCGACGTACCACCCGTACCGCTCGTAGGCCGGATCGACCTGTAGTCGGACCTCGGGTGGACCGTCGAGGTCGACCAGTCCATCGACCGCAGCCGCGCAGGCACGCGCGCTCCCGACGGCGAACGCCAACACCGCCCGCAGGCGGGCACCGTCGATGAACTCCCCACCCAGCTCCAGCCGCCCGGGGCGCGGCCGCACCAGCAATCCCGGCGAGGTGATCTGGTTGAGCAGCAGCATCAGCGCCGGCGCGAAGGTACGCGCATAGAGGAGCGCCGCCTGCTCCGTGAGCCGGTCTGCCATGGATACGCTGACATGCGTGGAGTACCCGACGACTTCGACATCAGGGGCGAGGAGACTCTCGAGGGCACCTCGGGCGGACCGAGCGCGACACTCGATCTCCCGCGTGAAGCCCGGTTCGCAGCGCACGGGTGGCGTCGCGATCTCGGCCTCCCGGTAATCGCAGGTGAGCATCGCCCCGGATGGGAGGTGGTAGGCGTTCGGGTCCGACGGGTCAAGAAAGCGAGTTCCGAGCCGGAAGCCGTGGATCAGTCCGCGAAAGTCCAGCTGTACCCCGCCCCGGAAAAGCTGGTACTCGTGCTCGAGTCCGACCAGTTCGCCCGCCCGCTGATCAGACCGCGTCCGCTGCCTGGCCAGCATCTGGGCGAAGGCATGGCTGGCGCGGAGCGCCGCGCCCCTGGTCTCGCGGCTCGGGTGTGACGCATCTTGCATCGCGGTTGGCCGATCGAGGAAGCGACGGAGGCGGATCGCACTGGGCATTGATCCCAGCGTACTATGGTGCGAATCCCCAAGCGATCAGCCAGGGGCCGGTACCGAGCTAGGGAGGTCGCGCCAGAGATGGGCGAGAAGTTCAACGCTCCCGATCCCGGAGCGAGGCAATCGGCAGCCGAAGGTGATGTCAGCCAGGCCATGGCCGACCCGTTCAAGTTGGAGAACGCCAGGAGCGCCGACGCGT
>CAYMBB010000009.1:11773-18612 GCA_964388515.1 uncultured Anaerolineaceae bacterium | reverse complement strand
GAGCGCCGACGCGTTTCTGAAGCTGGACAACGCCAAGAGCGCCGACGCGTTTCTGAAGCTGGACAACATCCCGGGCGAGTGAGCGCGCGCGTCTGCCTTTCTCACGCCCAGCTTCAACGGCCGTAGGCGGGCCACCGTTGGACGGCCTGGAGATCCGCAGCACGCCCAACGCGGGCCGCGGCGTGTTCGCTGCCAGAGACTTCCTGGCCGGCGAGGTCGTCGAGCGTTCGCCGGTGATCGCCATACCTGCCCGGGACATCCCAGCCATCAGGAACACGGTCCTGGCCAACTACTGCTTCCAGTGGGCCGAGGGGGGCGGAGCCCTGGCCCTGGGCTACGGCAGCTTGTTCAACCACTCGTACAGACCGAATTGCGTCTATTGGACCAGGAAGGACGCGGGCGTGATCGAGTTCGTGGCCCTGGTGGATATTCGCGCCGGTGACGAGCTCCGCGTCAACTACAACGGCAATCCGGAGGACACAACCCCTCGGTGGTTTGACGAACCGTAGTCGGCAGGACACAGCGCCGACGTCGCCGCCGCGCCGGAAGCCAGCGACGCCTCGATCGCGACGCCATCTGCAGTACCCGATCGATCCTCAGGGCACGGCCGCCCGACGCGTGCGCCGCTCCGGAGCCGCGGCGGGATCCGAACCGGCCACGACGCGATACCGTATGTAGTCCCAGGGAGGAACCGTGACCGCGAAACTCGTCAAGACGCTCCCCGAGACCCGAGCCGAGCTGATGACGCTCCACGCCGAGGCGCGTCGTCGTCGCGACGCGGCTCCGCTGGGCAGCGAGGAGTACCGGCAGGCCGCCGCCGAGGTCGGGCGGATCGAGGTCGAGATCGCCCGGCTCGAGCGGGCGATGGACCCGCCGCGGGTCTGACGGGATCGGGGCCAGCTACGGCTCGCGGTCAGCCGGCGGTGACGGACCGGGTCCGGATCTACGAGGTCGGGCCGCGCGACGGGCTCCAGAACGAGGCGCGCCCGATCGCCACGGCCGACAAGCGCCGCTTCGTCGACCTCCTCGCCCGGGCCGGCCTGCGCGAGATCGAGGTCACGAGCTTCGTCAGCCCACGGGCGATTCCCCAGCTCGCCGACGCTGACGAGCTGCTGGCGACCCTCGAGCGCGCGCCCGGCGTGCGCTACCCGGTCCTCGTCCCGAACCGGCGCGGGCTCGAGCGCGCCGAGGCGGCCGGGGCGGACGCGATCGCGGTCTTCACGGCCGCCTCGGACGCGTTCACCGAGCGGAACATCGGGATGAGCGTCGAGGCGTCGCTGGCGGAGTTCGCGCCGGTCCTGGCCGGTGCCCGCGAGCGTGGCTGGTGGCGCCGCGGCTATGTCTCGACCGCCTTCGGCTGCCCGTACAGCGGACGGGTCGACCCCGGCCGGGTCGTCGAGGTCGCGGTCCGCCTCGTCGAGCTGGGGGTGGACGAGGTCTGCTTCGGCGACACGATCGGGGTCGGGGTCCCGCCCCAGGTCCGCCAGATCGTCGTCCGGGCGGTCGAGGCCGGCATCCCGGTCGAGCGGATCGCCTTCCACTTCCACGACACCCGGGGCACGGCCCTGGCCAACGTGGTCGCCGGCCTGGAGGCGGGGGTTCGCTGCTTCGACAGCTCGACCGGCGGGACCGGCGGCTGTCCCTATGCTCCGGGCGCGGCGGGCAACCTGGCCACCGAGGACCTCGTCTACCTGCTCGACGGGATCGGCGTCGGGCATGGGGTCGAGCTGACCGGCGTGCTCGAGGCGGCCCGCTTCATCGCCGGCGTCCTCGGCCGGCCGCTGACGACGAAGGTCGGCCAGGCCGGCGGGTGGGACCCGGGCACCGGCCAGGCGGTCGGCCGCCCGTCCTGATCGTCGGCTACCCTCGCGGGTCGCCGGCCGCCCGTCCTGATCGTCGGCCGCTCCTCCTGATAGCATGCGGCCAGCATGGACGGTGTTGTCCTCGTCCTGAACCAGAACTACGAACCGCTCAACGTGTGCAACCTGCCGCGAGCGTTCCGCCTCGTCTTCGGCGAGAAGGCCGAGGTGATCGAGTACGACCACCAGCTGGTCCGCACGCCGCGACGGGAGTTCCGGGCGCCCTCGGTCATCCGGCTGCAACACCAGATCCGCCGGCCGCGACCGCGCGTCAAGCTCACCCGGCGCGAGGTCTTCGCCCGCGACCGGCACACCTGCCAGTACTGCGGCCGGCAGTCCGGCGACCTGACCCTCGACCACGTCGTGCCCCGTCATCGCGGTGGCGGGCATACCTGGGAGAACCTCGTCACGGCGTGCAAGGCGTGCAACCACCGGAAGGGCTCGAAGACCCTCGAGGAGGCGCGCCTGCGCCTCGTCCGCCCGCCGTTCGAACCGCGCAGCGACGTCTACTCGCTCTTCACGCCGTATCTCGAGGACGACCGGAATGAGGCGTGGCGCGACTACCTCTTCCTCGGCCGGAGCTGAGGCGGCGAGCGCGATCGGGCCGGATACGGCCACCTCGAGCGTCGAGCCGATCCCGGCCCCGGCCCCGGCCCCGGCCGCCTCGAGCGTCGACGCGACCCCCGCGCCGGCGATCCCGGCCCCGGTCGGCGCCCTGCTCGACGAGCTCTGGCGGGCCGGCCACGCGGCCTACGTCGTCGGCGGCTCGCTGCGCGATGCGCTCCTCGGCCGGGCCGCCGCCGACTGGGACCTCGCGACCGACGCCCGGCCGGAGCAGATCCTCGCCCTCTTCCCGGACGCGGTCTACGAGAACCGGTTCGGGACCGTCGTCGTCCGGCGCGAGGGCGCCGCCTACGAGATCACCACCTTCCGCACCGATCACGAGTACGCCGACCATCGGCGTCCCCACCGGATCGAGTTCGGCGCGCGGATCGAGGACGACCTCGCCCGGCGCGACTTCACGGTCAACGCGATGGCCTGGGGCTGGTCGCCCGAGCGCGATGCGCCGGGCACGGCCGAGTCGGGCGAGCCCCAGCGGCGCGCTCTGGGCCAGGTCGGGCCCGACAGGCCCGAGCGGGGTGAGGCCTCCCCCGGCCCGTCGTTCGTCGACCCGTTCGGCGGCCGGCGTGACGTCGAGGCCCGGATCCTGCGCGCGGTCGGCGACCCCCACGAACGGTTCACCGAGGACGCGCTCCGGATGGTCCGGGCGGTCCGGCTGGCGGCGACCCTCGGATTCACGATCGAGACCGGGACGCTCGAGGCGATCGCCACCCACGCCCGGCTGGCCAGCCACCTGTCCGGCGAGCGGATCGCGACCGAGCTCGAGAAGCTCCTCGCCGCCCCGAAACCCTCGATCGGCCTGCGCCTGATGGCCGAGACCGGCCTGCTCGCGGTCGTCCTGCCCGAGCTGGCGGCCCAGCGCGGTATCCCCCAGGACAAGATCCCCGGCGAGGACCTGTTCGACCACACCCTGCGGACCGTCGACGCGGCCCCGGCCGGGCGCCCGATCGTCCGGCTCGCCGCCCTCCTCCACGACCTTGGCAAGCCGGCCACGTTCGCCGACGGCCACTTCCACGGCCACGAGATCGTCGGTGCCGAAGTGGCCGGCGACCTGCTCCGCCGGCTGCGGATGCCGCGCGCGATCATCGAGCGGGTGACGCTCCTCGTCCGCCACCACATGTTCACCTACGAGGGAACCTGGAGCGACGCCGCGGTGCGCCGGTTCATCGCCCGGATCGGGCGCCATGCCCTCGAGGAGCTGTTCGAGCTGCGCGAGGCTGACTCCGTGGGCAGCGGCCTGCCGGCCGATTCGTTCGGGCTGACCGAGCTCCGTCGGCGGGTCGCCGAGCAGCTCGAGGCCCAGGTCGCCCTCGACCGCGCCGACCTCGTGATCAACGGCGACGACCTGATCGCCGAGTTCGGGCTCGCCCCGGGACCGGTGATCGGGCTGATCCTCGACGAGCTGCTCGACCGGGTGATCGCCGACCCGGGCCTGAACGATCGCCCGAGCCTGCTCGTGCTCGCCCAGTCGATGCTCACGGAGGAGGGATGATCGAGCTGCTCCTCCAGGCCGAGCGGGCGCTGGCGGTCGGGCTGCTCGACCAGGCCGAGCAGCTCTACCGGCAGGCGATCGAGCGGGACCCCCGGAACGGGATCGCGGTCGTCGGGCTGGCCCGGGTCGCCCTCGAGCGGGGCGAGGAACGGACCGCCTGGGAGCTCGCCTCGCGGGCGCTCGAGATCGACCCGGAGAACGCTGCCGCCCAGCGCCTCACGGCCCGCCTGGCAGAGGTGATCGCCTGGCGCGGCGAGGCGCCGCCGGATGCGGCAGGGTCGCCAGCGCGCGGCGAGGCGCCGCCGGACGCGGCGCGGTCGCCGGCCCAGGCCCAGCCCCTGGCCGTGACCCAGGCCCCGGTCGCACTGTCGGCGACGCCGACCCGGCGCGGGCTGATCGGCCGCCTGCTTCGTCGCCACTGAACGGAGGAGATGACCCGATGCGAATCCTCGTCACCGGCGGAGCGGGCTATGTCGGTTCCGTATCGGTCGAGCGACTGGTCGAGGCCGGCCATGACGTCGTCGTCCTCGACGACCTCTCGACCGGCCACGCCGCCGCCGTGCCGCCCGGGGCTCGCCTCGTGGCGGGCAGCTACGGCGACGAGGCGGCGACCGCGACGCTCCTCGAGCGCGAGCGGATCGAGGCGATCCTGCACTGCGCCGCCCGCTCGCTCGTCGGCGAGTCGATCGCCGACCCGGCGCGCTACTACCGCGACAACGTCGTCGGGGGCGTCGCCCTCCTCGAGGCCGCCCGCCGGGCCGGCGTCGGTCGCTTCGTCTTCAGCTCGACCGCGGCGGTCTACGGCATCCCGGACGCGACCCCGATCACCGAGGATGCGCCGCTTCGGCCGATCAACCCCTACGGCGAGACGAAACGGACCGTCGAGGGCGCCCTGCGCTGGTACGGCGCGGCCTACGGCCTGCGCAGCGTCTCGCTCCGCTACTTCAACGTGGCCGGCGCGAGCGAGCGCAACGGCGAGGTCCACGCGCCCGAGACGCACCTGATCCCGAACGTCCTGCGGGCGGCCGAGGGCGACGGCCCCGAGCTCACCGTCTTCGGCACCGACTACCCGACTCCCGACGGGACCTGCATCCGCGACTACATCCACGTCACCGACCTCGCCGATGCCCACCTGCTCGCCCTCGAGGCGACCGCCCCCGACGACCCGCGGACGGGCAGCGCGCCCGGCTACTCCACGGGCGGAGCGGGCGATCCGGCGAGCCATCCGGCGAGCGATCCGGGGCTCGCCCCCGACGACCCACGGGCCGCCGCCCTCGCCCTCAATCTCGGGACAGGCAGCGGTTTCTCGGTGCTCGAGGTGCTCCGGGCGGCGGAGCGGGTCGTCGGGTGCCCGATCCCGTACGCCGTCGGGCCGCGCCGGGCCGGCGACCCGCCGGTCCTCGTCGCCTCGGCGGCCCGGGCGGCGGAGGTCCTGGGCTGGCAGCCTCGCCGGTCGAACCTGGAGGAGATGATCGGGTCGGCCTGGGCCTGGCGACAGGCGCACCCGCACGGCTACGGGGCCTGAGCCGGCGCGGCTACACCGACTGGGCCGGCCCGGCTACACCGACTGTGCGGCGACCACCTCACCAACCGCGTCGTCGCTCGCCACCCGTTCGACCGCCCGGCCCCGCCAGCCGTCGGTGACCGGCCAGATCAGCCAGACCCCGATCAGCATCGTCACCACGAGCGAGGCGACCGCGAGCTGGTAGGCGCCGTTGCCCAGCGACGAGAAGAACAGGAACACGATCAGCCCGTACAGGATCTGGCCGACCACCTGCGAGCCCTTGCCGACGAGCCCGTAGAGGCCGAAGAACTCGCCCAGCTGCGCCCGCGGCGAGAGCCGGATCATGAACACCCGGTCGGCCACCTGGACGCCACCCAGGCCGCTGCCGAGGATCGCGCCCGCGACCAGGAACAGGACGTTCCCGACCAGCGTGCCGGCCATCCCCAGCGACACGACGCCCAGGACGAGGCCCACGACCCACGAGGCGAGGACCGCCATCAGCGTCCGCTTCGGGCCGAAGCGGTCGACGAGCGCCCCCCAGGCGAAGCTCATCCCGATCGCCACGATCGTCAGCATCAGCAGGATCATCAGGAACTGGGTCTGGCTGAAGCCCATCGCCCGGACCGCGATCACGCTCATGACCACGATCAGCGTGTTCACCGCGTCGCTGTAGAAGAAGCGCCCGACGAGGAACCGGAGGAGCCCGGGGATCCGCCGCGCGTCGTCGATCGTGACCAGCAGCTGCCCGAGCGAGGAGGTGACGTCCCGCCGGGTGATCGGCGTCGCCCCCGGCCGGGGTGTCTCGCGGACGATCAGGAAGATCGGGGCGGCGAAGATCGCGAACAGGACGGCGCTGATCAGGAAGATCGGTTCCGACTGCTCGGTGCCCAGCAGGATGAGGATCAGGGCGACGAAGATCGTGCCCAGGTAGCCCACCCCGACCCCGATCCCGGACAGCGTGCCCCGGGTCGAGGGGAACGAGACCGCCGAGAGGCTCGCATCGTAGTAGATCAGGGCGGCCTGGTAGCCGAAGTTCGCGACCGCGAACAGGAGCGCCCCGACGAGCGCCGGGCTCGGGCCGATGAGCGCCGTGGGCACGATCGTCAGGACGGTGAAGAAGAGGAGGAACGGCAGGCGCCGACCGGCCCGGTCGCTGAGCGCCCCGAGGACGGGCGAGACGAGGGCGTTCAGCCCCACGCTGACGGCGACCGCGATCGAGTAGACGAGCTGGCCGGTGTCGTTGCCGAGCCGCTCGGGAGCGGTCAGCCAGAGGCCCATCGCGGTCGAGACGATCGCGGCCGAGAAGATCGTGTTGGCGAAGTCGTACAGCGCCCAGGCAACCGGGACCCGGGCCCGGCCGCCC
>CAYMBB010000009.1:7404-11673 GCA_964388515.1 uncultured Anaerolineaceae bacterium | reverse complement strand
CAGGCGCGGACGGATCCGGACCACTCACGCTGCCGATGATAGCGGCCGGGTGTACGATCGGTGACGTGATCGAGCAGGGCGCCAGTCGCGACCTTCGCCGCTGGCGGCCCCAGGCGTTCGGCACGGCCAGCGCCCGCGACATCCGCGATCCGCTCGTCGAGCCGCTCTGGATCGGCCGTCGCGTCCTCGTCCACCTCGAGCGCTCGGCCGCCGGCCCGCTGGTCGAGGTCGTCGACGCCACCGGCGCGACCGTCAACGCGGCCAGCGAAGACGGTCTCGAGGCGATCGCGAACGAGTTGGGCGACGCGCTGCGGGCCGAATCGCTCGTCCTGGACGGCTACCTCACCCACCAGGCGACCGACACGCCGTCGACGAGCGGCCTGGGCAGCGTGGAGGTGCCCGGCGCAGCGGAGACGGCCGCCCGGATGTTCCTCGGCCGGGGCGGTCGGCGCCGAGAGCTGGCCGAGGAGGCCCGGGCCGTCGCTGCCGCCGAGGCCGCCGACAGTCCCCTCGCGTTCGTCGCGGTCGACCTGCTCGCGATCGACGGCACGCCCCTCCTCGACGTTCCCCTCCTCGAGCGCAAGCGCCTGCTCGAGAGCGCGCTCGGGGAGACCGGGCTCGTGCGCCGGAGCGCCTACGTCCGACAGCCGATCGACAGCTGGCTCGGGACGTGGCGCGCCCTCGGCTTCGTTTCGGTCGCATTCAAGGCGGCGAACAGCCGCTACCAGCCCGGCGGCACCGCCCGCGACTGGGCGGTCGTCCGGATCCCGAAGCGGTAGGCTCGTGCCGGCGTCCGTCCTCACGCCCGCCATCCGCGCCGAGATCGAGCGGCTCGGTCACGCCGACATCATGGTCGGCATTCCGAGCTTCAGAAACGCGACGACGATCGGTTACGTCGTCCGCGCCGCCCAGGCCGGTCTGGTCCAGTACTTCCCGGACCTGCGCCCGATCGTCGTCAACTCCGATGCCGGCTCGCCCGACGGGACCCAGCGCGTCGTCGTCGAGACCGAGCCGCCCGACTACATCGAGCGGGTCCTCCTCGTCCGGCCGGCCAACCGCCTCCAGCGGGTCAGCCTGACCTACCCCGAGGTCGACGGCGTCGGCGGCAAGGGAGCCGCCCTGCGCACGATCTTCGAGATCGCCGCCGCACTCCAGGTCCAGGCCCTCGTGGTCGTCGACTCGGACCTGCGCTCGATCGTCCCCGAGTGGATCGAGCTCCTGGCCGGGCCGATCCTCAAGGGCGGCTACGACTTCGTCGCCCCGCTCTACAACCGCTACAAGTACGACGGCACGATCACGAACACGGTCACCTATCCGCTCACCCGGGCCCTCTACGGGCGGCGGATCCGCCAGCCGATCGGGGGCGACTTCGGCGTCTCGGGTGACCTCGTCCGCCACTACCTCGAGCGCGACGACTGGACGCCCGACGTCAGCCGGTTCGGGATCGACATCTGGATGACGACGGCCGCGATCACCGGCGGGTTCGCGATCTGCCAGACCCGGCTGGGGGCGAAGGTCCACGACCCGAAGGACCCGGGCGCCGACCTCGGGCCGATGTTCCGCCAGGTCGTGGCCACGATCCTGCGCCTGGCGGTGGCGAACGCCGAGCACTGGCTGCCGATCCGGGGCAGCCACGAGGTTCCGGCCTACGGCTTCGAGCGGATCATGGAGCCGCCGCCGCTCGAGGTGAACACGATCCGACTTGTCTCCGAGTTCCACCAGGGCTCGCTCGGCCTGGCCGGGACGTGGGCCGAGATGCTCGCCCCGACGACGCACGAGATGGTCCTGGCGCTGGCGAACGAGGCGGGGGTCGCGGTCGCGGCCGCGGAGCGCCGGCTCGGCATCCACGCTGCCGGAGCGGCCCCGGCCGGCCTGACCACCGACCAGATGTCCGACGCGCTGGCCGGGTTCAGCTTCCCCGACGACTGCTGGGCCCGGGTGATCTACGACCTCGTGATCGCCGTGGCCCGCGACCCGGGCGCGGTCGACCGGTTCGTGGCCGCCCTCGTCCCGCTCTACTTCGGCCGGGTCGGCAGCTTCGTGATCGAGAACCGGGGCCTGAGCGGCGAGCAGGCCGAGGAGCGGGTCGAGCGCCAGGCCCGCGAGTTCGAGCTCCTGAAGCCGTCCCTGGTCGAGGGCTGGCAGCGCCTCGCGGCCGTACGGGCAGCCGGCCCGGCGACCGCGCGGGCCGCCGAGCAGGGACCGGCATGACGGCCCGCTCGCCCCTGCCCGCCCGCGTCCTGATCCCGCTCGCCAACCCGGCCACGGCCGAGGAGCTGATCCGGATCGGCGCCGACCTCCTCGACCGGCGCTCGGGCCAGCTGACGGCGCTCGGGATCGTCGAGGTCCCCGAGGGGATGCCGCTCTCGGAGGGCGCGACCCGGGCCCGCCAGGCGCGCCGTCTCCTCCAGCGGGTCCTCGACTTTGCGCCCGAGGGGACCACGATCCAGCCGATCGTGCGGATCGGCCGGCACGCGGCGGAGGGGATCATCGAGGCCGCCGCCGAGCAGGAGGCCGACCTGATCATCTTCGGCTGGGGCGGCAAGGCGGGCGCCCGGAGCGGCCCGAAGTCGCCCTCGGCCGGGGCGCGGTCGGCCCGGGACGGCGGCGGGGCCATGGCCACGACCGCCGGCCGTGACGGCAGCCACGGGGCGGTGATCAGCCCGACGATCGACGAGGTCGTCCGCGAGTCGCCCTGCGACATCGCGGTCGTGAAGCAGCGCGGCGCCGGCGAGATCCGGCGGATCCTCGTCCCGGTCCGGGGCGGCCCCCACGCCGAGCTGGCGCTCCATTTCGCGGACGCGATCGCCCAGCGCCACGGGGCCCAGGTCGTCGTCCTCCATCTCGTCCCGCCCGGGATCACCCTGGCCGTCCGGGCCCAGGCCGAGCGAGCGCTGGCGGCGTTCATCCGTCAGCACATCGACGGGCGCGGTGAACCGCTCCTGCGCGAGGCCGCCAACGTCCGGAACGCGATCCTGCGCGAAGCGGACAAGGCCGATCTCGTGATCATGGGCGCCTCGGCCGCCCCGCCGACGGCCGGCGACGACGCCCAGGGCATCCTCTTCGGCGCCCTCCCCGAGGCGATCGCGACCCGCGCCCGGCCGACCGTCGTCGTGGTCAAGACGCGCGAGCCGCTCAGCCGGCACACGTTCGAGCAGCTGGCCGAGAAGGCCGAGACGCTCGCCGCCGCGGACCGGGCGGCCGAGGAGGTGCGGGCCGTCCCGGCCCGCGTCGAGCGCTGGTTCGGCGAGTCGAACTTCCACCACGCCGAGTTCGGCGACCTGCGCCGGCTCGTCCAGCTCAAGGAGAAGCAGGGGGTGACGATCAGCCTCGTCCTGCCGACCCTGAACGAGGAGGAGACGATCGGCCCGATCGTGCGCCGCTCGATCCGCGAGCTGATGGGCCGCGTCCCGCTGCTCGACGAGATCCTGGTCATCGACTCGGCCTCCACCGACCGGACCCGCGAGATCGCCGAGGCCGAGGGCGCCCGGGTCGTCCAGCACCCCGACGTCCTCCCCCGCTACGGCTCGTTCCGGGGCAAGGGCGAGGCGCTCTGGAAGAGCCTCTACGAGACGAGCGGCGAGATCGTCGTGTGGGCCGACACCGACGTCCGGAACTGGCACCACCGGATGGTCTACGGGACGCTCGGGCCGCTCCTCCACGAGCCCCGGATCCAGTACGTCAAGGGCTACTACCAGCGTCCGATCGTCGAGGGCGGGGTCCTGAAGGAGGGCGGCGGCGGCCGGGTGACCGAGCTGGTGGCCCGACCGCTGATCAACCTCTTCTTCCCTGAGCTGTCGGGGTTCATCCAGCCCTTGTCGGGCGAGTACGCGGGCCGGCGCTCGCTGCTCGAGACGATCCCGTTCTTCACCGGCTATGCGGTCGAGATCGGGCACCTGATCGACATCGCCGAACGGGTGGGCCTCGAGGGGCTCGGCCAGGTCGACCTCGAACGGCGGATCCACCGCAACCAGGAGCTCGAGGGGCTGTCACGGATGAGCTTCGTCATCCTCCAGGCGGTCGTGCGCCGGCTCGAGGAGCGTCGCAAGGCGCGCCTGTTCGCGGAGCTCGGTTCGACGATGAAGCTGCCCCGTTCCGGGCGCGGCCACCTGAGCCTCGAGGTGATCGAGCTGGCCGACCAGGAGCGGCCGCCGATGGTCCGGATCCCGGAGTACCTCGAGCGACGGCAGGCCGCGGCCGGGCTGCCACTCGAGGTCGTCGGGCCCTCGGCCGCGGGCCCGGGGCCGGCCGAGCGGGCCGGCCGGTGAG
>CAYMBB010000009.1:0-7304 GCA_964388515.1 uncultured Anaerolineaceae bacterium | reverse complement strand
GAGCGGCACGGCCGGGGCGGTGAGCGGCACGGCCGGGGCGGTGACCCGGGCGCTCGAGGTCGTCCTGGCCCCCGACTCGTTCAAGGGCTCGCTCAGCTCGCTCGAGGTCGCCGAGGCCCTCGGGCGCGGCTGGGCCCAGGCCCGGCCGGGCGATCGGCTCCACCTCTCACCCCTGGCCGACGGCGGCGAGGGCACGCTCGTCGCCATCCACGCCGCCGGCGGCTGGGAGTGGCGCGAGGCGCCGGCGCACGGCCCGCTCGGTCGACCGCTGACCGCGCGCTGGCTGACCGCCGCGGACGGGCGCGGCCGGCGGGCGGTCGTCGAGCTGGCCGAGGCATCCGGGCTCTCCCGGCTGAGCGCCGCCGAGCGTGACGCCGGGCGCGCCTCGACCCGGGGCACCGGCGAGGTGCTGCGGGCTGTCCTCGACGCCGGCGTCCGCCACGTCGTCCTCGGCGTCGGCGGCAGCGCGACGACCGACGGCGGCTCGGGCATCCTGAGTGCGCTCGGCGCCCGGATCCTGGACGCCGGCGGGCGCGAGCTGCCGGACGGCGGGGCCGCCCTCGCCGAGCTCGCCCGAATCGACCTCTCCGGGCTCGACCCGCGGCTCGCCGAGCTGGAGTTGCGGATCGCCTGCGACGTGACGAACCCGCTCCTCGGGCCGGCCGGTGCGGCGGCCACGTACGGACCCCAGAAGGGCGCCGACGTCGTCGCGGTTGCTGCGCTCGACGCTGCGCTGGCCCGCTACGCCGACGTCCTCGAGGCGACGACCGGCCGGCGCGAGCGCGACACGCCCGGGGCAGGGGCGGCCGGCGGGACGACGTTCGGCCTCCTCTGCCTGCGCGACCGATTCCGGTCGCTCGAACTCGTGCCCGGCGTGGAGCTCGTCATGGAGGAGACCGACCTCGACGGCCGACTCGCCTCGGCCGATCTCGTCGTCACCGGCGAGGGTCGGATCGATGCCCAGACCGCGTTCGGCAAGACGGCCCTCGGCGTCGCCCGGCGGGCGGCTGCGGCCGGGATCGCCTGCGTCGCCGTCGGCGGCGGCGTCGAGCCGGAGGGGATCGCGGCGCTGGCCGAGCTCGGGGCAGTGGTCGTGCCGGTCGCGGAGCGACCCGCGACGGTCGAGCAGGCGATGGCCGCCGGCACCGCCCCGGTCGAACGGGCCGCCGAGCGGGTCGCGCACCTCCTGACGATCGGCCTGACGATCGGCCTGACGCTCTCGAGTCCCAGAGGCGCCTCCCGACGATCGGCCTGACGCTCTCGAGTCCCGGGGGCGCCTCCCGACGATCGGCCTGACGCTGGCGAGTCCCGAGCAGTCGCGGCGCCACGGCGCAGTTGCAAGGCGCCGCCCGCAGTCACAGAGCGCGCCGCCCCCAGCCAGAGCGTGCCGCCCGCAGTCACAGAGCGCGCCGCCCGCAGTCACAGAGCGCGCCGCCCCCAGCCAGAGCGTGCCCCCGCAGTCACAGCGTGCCCCCGCAGTCACAGAAGGATTAGCCGACCGGCATCGACGGGCTGACAGCCCTCGCCAGCGCGTTTGCGGCCGTCGGGGTCACGCGAACGGCACTCGGAAACGGCCGTCCGCCCTCGATGTCGTTCACCGCATTCCTTGGCCGACTACGCCGCCCGATATCGGCCGCTTGGGATCGTGCCGCTGGGCAACGAGGCACTGAACGGCGGCCAGATAATCCTTCTCTGCATATCCAGGCCGAGTCCGGGCCGAGTCCGCCTCGAGTCCACGGGTGGAGTCCGCGTCGAGTCCGCGTCGTATGCGGCTCGAGTCCGGGTCGAGTCCGAGTCCGAGTCCGCCTCAAGTCCGCGGCCCCGAGTCCGGGCCGAGTCCGCGTTCTCGGGAGCGGCCGGCGCGCCAAGAGGCCGGCGCGAGATCCGCCGGCACCTGGGCTAGGCTACGCCTCGACGATGACCACGCCTCGCACCGGCCCTGCCGGCATGCCCTCCGCGCGGCCCGCCCAACCGGCTCGCCGACGTTCGACGCCGGCCCCACGTCGGACACGCCGTCCACACGATCAGATCAGGGCCTGGGTCCGCCGCCTCGGGCGCGCCCGCCCCGGACTCGTTGGCGACGTCCTCGCGGCGCTGGCCACGATCCACGGCCACCAGGCCTGGGAACGCCGACTCGACCCTACGAGCGAGCTCGTCCTGACGATCCTCTCCCAGAACAGCGCCGACCTGAACGCCGAGCGGGCATTCGAGTCGCTCCGCCGGGCGTTCCCTTCCAGCCGGCCGCCGGAGGTCCACCGGCCGGGGCCCGGCTGGGGTGGGGCGGGGCTCTCGACCGCACCCCCACCCGACTGGTCGGCCGTCGAGCACGCCCCGCTCGAGCGGCTCGTCGAGGCGATTCGGCCCGGCGGCCTCGCCGCCCAGAAGGCGCCGCGCATCCAGGCCGCGCTGCGCACGATCCGCGAGGCGCGCGGCGACCACTCGCTCGAATTCCTCGCCGACCTGCCCGCTCTGGAGGCGCGCGACTGGCTCACCCGGATCGACGGCGTCGGCCGCAAGACCGCCTCGGTCCTGCTCCTCATGTGCTTCGGGATGCCGCTCATGCCGGTCGACCGCCACGTCGAGCGGGTCTCGAAGCGGATCGGCCTGATCCCGACGACCGCGAGCGCCGACGAGGCGCACGAGATCTACCTCGCCCTCCTCGAGCCCGACCAGGTCTACGAGGCCCACGTCAACCTGATCCGCCACGGTCGCCTCGTCTGCCACGCCCGGCGTCCCGAGTGCGAGCGCTGCCCGGTGGCGCCGCGCTGCCGCTTCGTCGACCCGAAGGCGCCCTAGCGGGCAGCGCCGCACGCCGCACGCCGCACGCCGCACGCAGCGCGCCCGGCGCAGCGCGCCCGCCTCCTGATAAGCCAGCGCTGATCCCAGCCTCATATTCTTGACCACGATATGCATACTTGCTCGATGAAGACGACTTTGGGCACCTCGGTAGGTGAGCGCGGCCAGATCACGATCGAGAAGCGGATTCGCGACAAGCTGGGCATCAGGCCCAAGGACATCGCGATCCAGCACGTCGAGGACGGGCGCCTCGTGGTGACCTTCGTCCCTCGCTACGAACCGCACATGCGCTCACTCGCCGGGATCCTTGGGCCGCCACCCCGGATCCCCGAGGGCGACTACGACTTCGATGAGGCCGTCGAACTGGGAGCTGCCGAGGAATGGCTCCGGAAGGAGCGGCGAGCTCGCGGCGAGGCGGTCGAGGAAGATGGCTGATCCCGGCCTCGCCTACGTCGACGCCAACGTCGTGGTTCCGTACCTGTCGGGACACGATCCCGGGCTGTTCGCTCGGGCCCAGGCCGTCATCGACGTCGACGAGCCGCGGATCCTGCCGATCACGGCGATCCTCGAGACCGCCTTCGTGGTCAGGACCGTCTTCCGATACCGACATCGAGACATCGCAGCGGCAATCTACGACCTGCTCGCACGCTCGAACATCGAGACCGCGGAGCTGCCCAAGGATGCGGTCGTCGCGGCGGTGGGGATGTGGCGGGACGGCACGATCGGATCCGCGGGAGACGCGTTGATCGTCGCCTGCCTCCAGACGCACGGCGCCGGCCGACTGTTCAGTTTCGATCGACGCTTCCGGCGCGACCTCGGCTGGGACGTCGTCAGTCCGTAGGAGCCTGAACCGGCACTCCCTATACTCGGCCCATGCTCAGCGGCGGAGCGGCGGGACCGTACGGCACGACCTCGCCCCGGATCCTCCTCGTCGACGACGACCCGAACCTGCTCGTCCTGCTCGCCGAGCAGCTCCGCGACGACGGCTTCGAGGTGACGACCGCGCGCGACGGCACGGAGGCGCTGCGCCGGCTGGAGACCGCCTGGCCGGATCTCCTGATCGTGGACATGATGATGCCGCGCAAGGACGGCCTCTCGCTCGCCCGGGAGGTCAAGGAGCGCGCCGACCTGCCGATCATCGTCCTGTCCGCGATCGACGCCGCCGACAGCAAGGCGAACCTGCTCGAAGAGGTGGCCGAGGACTACGTCACGAAGCCCTACCACTACCCCGAGCTGCGGGCCCGGATCCACCGCGTCCTCCGGCGGCTCGGCGATCGCGTCCCCCGCCAGCGCCTCGTCCTCGGGCCGGCCCTCACGCTCGAGCTCCATCGCCGGGTGGCGATCGTCGACGGTCGACCGGTCGGGCTGACGCCGACCGAATCGCGGCTCCTCTACTCGCTCGCGGCGAACCTGGGCAACACGGTCCCGACCGAGACGCTGCTCGCCCGGGGCTGGGCGGAGACCGAGGACGCCGACCCCTCGTACGTCTGGGTGACGATGCGCCGCCTGCGCCAGAAGCTGGAGCGCGACCCGAACCGCCCCGTCCACCTGCTCACGGTCCGCGGCGTCGGCTATCGGCTGGTGGTGGCCGGCGGCGAGCTCGGCCTGGCCGACAGCGAGCCCACCCGTCCCACGGGCGACGGGCCGGGAGGCCCGGAGACGAGCGGGTGATCGACCCCACGGTCCTGGGCGATCCCCTGCCGGACGGTCCCGACGACCGACCCGCCGCGAGCGCGGACGGACCCGATCGCGACCCCGATCCGCGCGACACGCCATCCGCCGAGCCGTTCGGGTCCCGGCTTGCGTTCCGGACCCGGATCACGCTCGCCCTCGTCGGGGCCGCCGTCGTCCCCCTCGCCACGTTCGGGATCGTGCTCGTCGCCTCCGGCCTGCTTGGTCCTGACGTGACCCTCCATCGGCTCCTCCTGTTCGCGATCGTGGTCGTGATCCTGCTCGCGGTCCTTGCCGCGTACCTGCTCGCAGCCGACCTGACCCGGCCACTCCGCGCGATCGCCGCGGCCGTGGATCGCGTCTCGGCCGGCAACCTCGACACCCCGATCGTGGTCGCCGGCGACGACGAGCTGGCCCGGGTCGCGGAGAGCCACAACCGGCTGGCCGCGGATCTCGATCGCCGGAACCGCGAGCTCGAACGGATCCTCCAGGCGGTCGAGGCGTCGTCACCGCGCGACGGCGTCGACTGGCTGGTCGGCCGGGCCGCCGCAGACGCCCGGGAGGCGTTCGGCCTGATCGACGGCGTGGTCGTGCTCGGTGATCCGGCGAGCGTTCCGATCGAGGAGACGGTCCCGGGCGAGCCGCGCCCGGTCCGGGCCGAGCTGCGCTCCGGCGGCGAGACGATCGGCGTCCTGGCCGGCCACCTGCCGGCGACCGCACGCTGGGAGCGCGCCGACCAGGACCTGCTCGAGCTGTTCGCCCGCGAGGTCGGGGTGGCGATCCGGAACGCCGAGCTGTTCGCCCGGGTCGAGGCCCAGAACGCCCGACTGCTCGAGCTCGACGCGGCCAAGGACGACTTCCTGCGGGGCGTCAGCCACAACCTCCAGACACCACTGACGAGCATCCGGGCCTACGCCGAGCAGCTCGCGGCCGATCACCCCGACCGGCGCCTGGGGATCATCGCCGAACAGGCCGAGCGGCTGTCGCGCATGGTCCGCCAGCTGCTGACCGTGACCCGCCTCGAGTCGGGGGCGCTCAGGCCGGCGGCCGAGGTGGTGGCGCTGGCGCCGAGGGTCCGGCGGGCGTGGGAGGCGATCGCGGTCCAGGAGATCCCGTTCTCGCTCGAGGATCGGTCGGGCGGCTGGCTCGCGATCGCCGATCCTGACCAGCTCGACCAGGTCCTGTGGGCGCTCCTCGACAACGCCGTGAAGCACGGCGGACACAGCCCGGTCGAGGCCGAGATCGCGGCCGACGAGGCGGCCGGCCGGCTCCGCCTGACGATCACCGACCACGGCCCCGGCGTCCCGGAGGCGGACCGCGCCCGGCTCTTCGGACGGTTCGAACGGGGCAGCGCCCGGCGGGCGGAGGACGGCTCCGGGCTGGGGCTGTACGTCTCGCGTGAGCTCGCCCGGGCGATGGGCGGCGACCTCGTCCTCGAGCCGGCCGCGCCGGGTCGGGGCGCGGCCTTCAGCCTCTACCTGCCGGGCGAGCCGCCGCTGGAGTAGCGCGGGCGGCGCTCAGTCGCTGACCGGCTCCGAGTTGGAACGATCGGGCCTGGTGCCCCACGTGTGGTCGGGCACACGAACGACCAGGATCGCAGCGAGGGCACCGACAAGCGGTCCGAGCCAGTCGGCCAGGCCGGAGAGCTGGGCGATCGTCGCCCACAGGTACCAGGCGGCGTAGAACCAGAGGGCGGCAACAGTGAGGCGCTTGTTCATGGCGCGACGTTCCCACCGGCCTGACCGGATGGCCATGACCCGGAGGTACGGCCTGACGGGGTACCCCACCCGCCGTCGTAGGACGCCGGGAGCGCCTTTGGGTCCGATGCAAGGCCGCCTGCAAGGTTGCAGCGGGAAAGTTCGCCTGTAGTGACGATGTTGCGGGACTAGCGGGACCAAGAGGATCTGCCGATGACCCCCCTCATTCCCGGCGGCCCTCCCCGGGGTCAGAGCCTGGTCGAGTTCTCGCTCGTGTTGCCGGTGCTCCTGGTCCTCGTCCTGATGGCCGTCGACTTCGGCCGTGGGTTCTACGCCTGGGTCACCTTGACGAACGCGGCCCGCGACGCGGCCAACTACGCCGGCATGAATCCGGGCAGCAGCTTCGGAGTGGGCAGTACCTACAACTCGATCGTGCTCGCCGATGGCCTGCAGGGGCTTCGAAGCGTCTGCATGCCGCTCTCGGCAAACGGGCAGCCCGTCTTCGATGCTGCGGGGGCCCAGCAGAATCCAATTCCCGCTCCCGCGTTCGTCGATGGTACCCAGGATGCCAACACGACTCCCACCGACCTCGGCGACCGGGCGACGGTGACGATGTCGTGCGACTTCAGGGTGATCACGCCGGTCGTGAGCAGCCTGATCGGTAGCTCCATCCGGGTCGGTGCCGCCTCGACGTTCACGATCCGGGTCGGGCCTTACCAGCCATGAAGCGGGCCCACCAGCTTGGACAGAGCCTCGTTGAGACGGCTGTTGTTCTGCCCGTCGTCCTGATCCTGCTCATGGGACTGTTCGACTTCGGACGGGCGATCTTCGCCTACAACACGGTGGCGGAGGCAGCCAGGAATGGCGCGCGGGTAGCCGTTGTCAACCAGACCCCGGCGGACATCTGCGCCGTGGCGGCGCAGCGGGCGGTCGGCCTCGGGCTGCCGGCCGGCTGCGTAACGACCGGCCAGGTGGGGGTGACGATCAGTCCGCCAGGCGGATGCACGGCGATCAACTGCCTCCAGTCGGTGACCGTCACCTACGCCTTCACGCCGTTGACGCCGATCGTGTCGACGTTTACCGGTCCGATCACGGTCAGCTCCACCTCGACCGTGGCGGTAGAGAGCCTGTGCCAGAACA
>CAYMBB010000008.1:8487-21645 GCA_964388515.1 uncultured Anaerolineaceae bacterium | reverse complement strand
CGCCTGCTCCGCCCGTGCGCTCGCGCCGGCGGGCGGTGCCCAGGACGGCGGGGTCGTCACCGCCCTCCTGGCCGCGCTGCTCGAGACCGGCGAGATCGATGGGGCGATCGTCACCCGGCGCCGGGACGCGTTCGCCGGCGAGGCGGTCCTGGCGACGTCGGCCGAGGAGGTTCGCGAGGCGGCCGGGAGCGTCTACGACCAGAGTTATCCCCTGCGGCTCCTGACAGAACCGCTGCCTGACGGCATCCGTCGGCTGGCGATGGTCGGGACGCCTTGTCAGCTGAGCGTCCTAGGCGCCCTCCAGCGGTTCCCGTGGCCGTACCGTCGCACGGCCGTCGAGGCTGTGCAGCTGACGATCGGGCTGTTCTGCACCCGTTCGTTCGAGCCCGTTCGCATGATGCGCGCTCTTGCCGCCCGGGGGCTCGAGCTTGGTCGGGTGGAGCGGCTCGACATTCGGGACGGCACGCTCGTGGCGCTCGGGAGGTCCGGGGAGCGGCTCGTCGAGGTCCCGGTCGCCGCGCTCAACGCGGCCGCGTTGCGCGGCTGCGACGAGTGCGCCGACTTCGGTGCCCTGGCGGCCGACATTGCGGTCGGCAACCTCGGGAGCGCGCCGGGATTCAGCACGGTCCTGGTGCGGACCGCGGCGGGCGCCGCGGCCTGGGCGCGGGCGGCCGCCGTCCTGGAGATCGGCCCCTTGCCCGATCTCGAGGCGGTCGAACGAACCGCGCGGCGGAACCGTCGGCGGGCGGAGCGCCACCTCCATCGGGGCTACACGCCGGACGGCCGCCTCTGGGTGTCGTACTCGGAGCACCTGGCGGCCTACAGCTCGACCGACCGGGCGCCCGTCAGTCCGCCTCCGCACCGGAGCCAGAGCTACGAGATCAGCTGTTGAACCGTACCGGCGTGTCCGGCCGCGGCCCGTGGCTCAGCGCGGCCAGTCGTCGCCCTCGGCCGTCACGAGGACGGCTCCCACCGTCGCGTTCGTCAGCTCGTCGATGAGGATCGCCGCGCCCGTCGCCCGGTTGACCCGGTAGGGGTCGGGAAAGATCGGCTCGGCCAGCCGGAGGCGCACCCGGCCAACGTCGTTCGGCCCGAGGGCGGCGGCCGACGAATCGACCGCCAGGGTGTTGATGTCGAGTCGATGGACGATCTCGCCGACGACCGCCCGGACGGTGCGTGTCGTGTGCTGGAGCAGGTACCGAGCGCCCGGCGCAACCGGGGCCTGCCCGAGCCAGCAGACGAGGACGTCGAGCTCGCGGCGCGGTTCGGGAACGTCGTCAGGGCCGACGAGCATCCCGCCTCGGCCCAGATCGAGGTCGTCGTCGAGGCGGATCGCGACCGAGAGCGGCGGGAAGGCTTCGTCCAGCGACCGGTCGTACGTATCGATCGAGCGGATCCGGGTGGCGATCCCGGAAGGAAGTGCGACGACCTCGTCGCCCGGGCGGAAGATTCCGCCCTCGACCCGCCCGGCGTAGGCGCGATCGCCCGAGTCGAGGGTGGGCGAGCACCGGATGATCCACTGGACGGGGAATCGCCGCCGGAGCAGATCGCGGATCGACCCGAGCTCGACCGTCTCGAGGTGCTCGAGGAGCGCCGGGCCCTCGTACCAGGGCGTGGCCGTGGAGCGGCAGACCACGTTGTCGCCCCGAAGCGCCGAGACCGGGATGCAGACCACGTCGGGGACGCCCAGCCGGCCGGCGAAGTCCACGAATTCGTCCCGGATCGGCGTGAAGACGTCCTCGTCGTGGTCGACGAGGTCCATCTTGTTGACACAGCCGACGAGATGAGGAACCCCGAGCAGCGCGGCGATGATCGCGTGGCGCCGGGTCTGCTCGGCCACGCCCCGGCAGGCGTCGATCAGGACGACGGCGAGGTCGGCCGTGGATGCGCCAGTCACCATGTTCCGGGTGTACTGGAGATGGCCCGGCGTGTCCGCGATGATGAACTTCCGCCGCGGTGTGGCGAAGTAGCGGTAGGCGACGTCGATCGTGATCCCCTGCTCGCGCTCGGCGCGCAGGCCGTCGGTCAGGAGGGCCAGATCGATCCCGTCGCTGCCTCGCCGCCGGCTGGCCCGCTCCAGGGCCGCCAGCTGGTCCTCGAAGATCCCCTTGGAGTCGTGGAGCAGCCGCCCGATCAGGGTGCTCTTGCCGTCGTCCACCGACCCGGCGGTCGAGAAGCGGAGCAGATCTGACACGGGCTGGGACAGGTCCACCGACCGGCTCGCGCCGGCCACGTCCTGGATCACCATCAGAAATAGCCCTCCCGCTTGCGGTCCTCCATCGCCGTCTCGCTGAACGCGTCGTCTGCTCGCGTCGCGCCCCGCTCGGTAAGTCGGGCGGCGGCGACCTCTGCGATTACCTCGTCGACGGTCCGGGCGGAGGAGACGACCGCGCCGGTGCAGCTCATGTCGCCCACCGTCCGGTAGCGGACGGTGAGGGTCTCCACGCGTTCGCCATCGACCGGATGGATGAAGTCCGAGACGGCCAGCCACATCCCGTCCCGGCGCACGACCGTTCGCTGATGGGCGAAGTAGATCGACGGGACCTCCAGCCGCTCGACGGCGATGTACTGCCAGACGTCGAGCTCGGTCCAGTTGCTGATCGGGAAGACCCGCATGTGTTCGCCTTTGCGGATTCGTCCGTTGTAGACGCTCCACAGCTCCGGGCGCTGGTTGCGCGGGTCCCACTGCCCGAACGCGTCGCGGTGGGAGAAGATCCGCTCCTTCGCCCGGGCCTTCTCCTCGTCCCGTCGGCCGCCGCCGAACAGCGCATCGAAGCCATGCTCGGCGATCGCATCGAGGAGGGTGACCGTCTGGAGCCGGTTCCGGGAGGGATCGGGGCCGGGCTCCTCGCAGACCCGCCCACGGTCGATCGACTCCTGGACGGAGGCGACGATCAGCTCCTCGCCCAGCTCCGCGACGCGGCGGTCCCGGAACGCGAGGACCTCGGGGAAGTTGTGACCGGTGTCGACGTGGAGGATCGGGAACGGGAAGCGGCCCGGGCGGAACGCCTTCTCGGCCAGGCGCAGGAGCACGAGCGAGTCCTTGCCGCCCGAGAAGAGGAGCACGGGGCGCTCGAAGACGGCGGCCGCCTCGCGGAAGATGTGAATTGCCTCCGCCTCGAGCACCGCGAGATGGCTCAGGACGTGACGCTCGGTCGGGGCCGGGAGGAATGCGGTCATCGGGGCGCCGCCTCCACTCCGGCCCGAACGGTCTCACCCACCAGCGGCTCGCTGAACCAGCCGAGCTCGCCGGCGAGCGCTACGACCGCCCCGACGACGAGCAGAGCCGGCCTGCCAGCGGTCTCTCCCGCCCCGCGCTCGGCCAGGGTGGCAAGGTCGGTCAGGCGGACCTCCTGGCTCGCGAGGCTCGCGTCGAGCACGAGCGCGGCCGCGGTTTCGGGCGCGCGGCCGGCGGCGAGCAAGCGGGCGGCGATCTCGGGCGCGGTCCGGCCGGCCATGAACACGACGACCGTGTCGAGATGCCCGACGGCCGCCCAGTCGATCGACGGGCCGCCTGCAGCTGGATCTTCGTGGCCGGTCACGAAGGCCACGCTCCGGGCGAGGCCCCGATGGGTGACCGGAATCCCCGCGTACGCCGGCCCGGCCAGCCCGGCGCTGACACCGGGCACGATCTCGAACGGGATCCCGGCAGCCCGGAGCGCGATCGCCTCCTCGCCCCCTCGTCCGAAGATGAACGGGTCGCCGCCCTTGAGGCGGACGACTGACAACCCGGCGCGGGCCAATCGCACGAGGAGGGCGTTGGTCTCCCGCTGCGGAACCGCGTCGCCGTGGCCGGCCTTCCCGACGTCGATCCGGAGGGTTCCGGAGGGGACGAGGTCGAGGAGCGCAGCGCCGACGAGCCGGTCGTGGACGACGGCGTCGGCCGTGGCGAGGAGCCGGCGCCCCTTGACCGTGATCAGCTCCGGGTCGCCCGGTCCCGCGCCGACGAGCCAGACGCGGCCGACCGCGCCGGTCACGCCCGGGCGGCGGGATCCGATCGCGACCGGGAGCATGTCCGCCGGCTTCATGGCGCCGCCTTCCAGGTCGCGATCGCCACCTCCACGACCCGGCGCGCGGCGTCGGGTCGTCCGGATCGCAGATGATCGAGGGCGGGGCCGTCGACGAGCGCGTACCAGACCGTGCGCCGATCGGCGAACGGCCGGTCGGTGGCGGCGATCGACGATCGGGCCTGGCCCAAGAGTGCCAGGAGCTCGCCGTACTCGGGACCGAGCTCTCCGGCCAGCCGGTCCCGGAGGCGGACCGCGAGCGCCGGCGCGACGCCGCCGGTCCCGATCGCGACCGTCAGGTCGCCCCGCCGCAGGACCGCCGGCGCGCTCCAGTCGGAGAGCGAAGGACCGTCATGGACGTTGACCAGGACGTGGCGTCTGCGCGCCTCGACCGCGATCTGTCGGTCCAGGGATGGTTCGCCCGTGGCGGCGATCGCCAGGGACGCCCCGTCGAGCAGGTCCGGGGCAAAGTCCCCCTCGACCAGCTCGACCGATGCCCTCCCCGCCAGGCGTCGCGTCGCCCGGTGCGTCGGTGCCCAGAGGCGGACCTGCGCCCCGAGCTCGACGAGGGTCTCGGCCTTCCCGGCCGCGACGTGGCCTCCACCCGCCACGAACGCCAACCGCCCCCGCACCTCGAGGAAGAGCGGGAAGCCGAAGGCGCCCGCTCTGACGGGCGACGACGGCGCGCTCGGGTCACCGGGTCGGTGACCGCGGCGCGACCTGCGGAACCGGCCGAGCTGCGCCCGGAAGGCGGCGACCGTGAGCCCGATGCCGCGCCCTCGCCGTGCCTTCATCGGGCCTGCGCCCCTTTGGCAAGTTGGGCGCGGGGGACATGGAGGCCGCACTCCCGGCTCTCCGGACGTTCCCACCACCAGCGTCCGGCGCGCGGGTCCTCGCCCGGCGCCACGGCACGCGTGCACGGTGCGCATCCGATCGAGGGGTAGCCGCGGTCGTGGAGCGCGTTGTACGGGAGATCACGCTCGCGGAGGTAGGCCCAGACGTCGTCGGCCGTCCAGTCGGCGAGCGGCGCGATCTTCCAGATCAGGCCGTGCTCGAGATCGAGGCCGATCTTCGGGACACCGGCCCGGGTCGCGATCTGATCACGGCGCAGGCCGGTGATCCAGCCGTCGACCGTGGCCAGCGCCCGGCGGAGCGGGCGACCCTTGCGGACGTCACAACACAGGAGCCGGTGGTCGAGCGACTCGTAGAAGAGGTTCGGGCCGTGGGCGCGAACCATCTCCTCGACAGCCACGGCATCCGGGAAGTAGAGCTCGATCTCGATCCCATAGCGGCGGCGGACACGCTCCATCAGCTCGTATGTCTCGTCCGGCAGCCGGCCGGTATCGAGCGTGAAGACCCGGGGGCGTGGCTCGAGCCCGACGAGCAGGTCGAGAATGACGATGTCCTCCGGGCCGAACGAGGCCGCCAGGGCGAGCCGGTCACGGCCGAGCGCGGCAAGCGCGACCTGGAGGATGTCACGAGCGGCGAGCGTCTCGGCCTCGGCCGGGATCGGGGGAACCGTGCTGGATCGCGGGTCCATCGGCCTACCTCGCACCGGTGAACAGGGTCGGGAGCGCCAGACCGATCGAGAGCACCGCCACAGCCGCCGCGGCCGGCCTCCGGCCGATGCGCGCCATGAGCACGGCCCCCGGGGTCATCGCGGCTGCCGAGGTGGCTAGGAGCACGGTGAAGAGTCGCAGGTCGAGCTCCCCGCCCCGCCCGGCTGCGGCCGAGAGGGCGTACGTCGCGAGCGCCGCGACCGCCATGGCGACCCGTCCGACCAGGGAGCTGCCAATCGCATGGCGCGGATCGATGCGCGACAGGATCAGGAGCTTGACGCCGATCGGTCCCCAGCCGGCCCCGGAAATCCCCGAGGCAAAGCCGGCGACCGTCCCGATCCCTCCGATGCGGAGCGGACGGATCTCCCCGGCGCCGACGTCATCCGCCGTGCACCCGGCGCGCGGCATGGCCAGGACGATGACTCCGACGAGGATGATCACGACTGCGACCGCCCGCCCCACGATCTCGGCCGGGACGGTCGACGAGAGGAGCGCGCCGCTCGCGCTCCCGATGACGCCGCCGACGACGAGCGGGACCGTGATCCCGCGCCGGACGTGCCCGAGGGCGGCATGGCTGGTCGCCCCGATCGGGATGACGAGCACCTGAAGCGCGAGCGAGAGCGGCGCCGCGACGCGGGGCTCGATCCCCAGGAGCAGGAGTCCCGGGACGAGGACGCCGCCGAAGACCCCGATGCTCGTGGCCGACAGACCGGCCGCCGCGGCGACGCCGGCCGCGGCCGTGAGGACGAAACGGTCGCCGGCCGGCGCAGCGACGATCGACCCGACGGCGATCGCGATCCCGATGACGGGCGCCGCGGCGAGGACCCAACTCGCGGGCCTGACGCCGGCGCGATGACGACGCAGCTCGATCGCCGCGACCAGGGCGGCGGGCGAGCGTGGGGCGCGCGAGTCGACTGGACGACGAAGTCTGGATGGTGCGGACACGGGGACCTCGACCGGTGACGAGGGCACGCCCGGGTCCGGGGTGTACGGGAGGGACTACCTCGAGGATCGGGGAACGGACCGGGCGCGCTGGGCGTAGAGCCTGCGAGGCCGGCCGGAACGTTGGAGAGCGGCGACCGCCCCGACTACTCGAGATGATCGCGCGTGCACCCGGCCGACACTCGCCGGCGACAGGTACATGCGCGGGGCATCAGGCGGCGGGGCTCACTCATGACGCAGCCGACTCTACCCGGTCCAGGCCCGGCTTGTCCAGCCTCGATCGGCAGCCAGGTGATCGAGGTCCGACGCAACAACCGCAACGCGTTCGGATAGCGGCCGGCCGACCGCGCCGCCCCGAGCCAGAACGGAAACACATAGTGTTTTAGTGCATGTTCACATCCTGGTTTCAGCTCTGCTTCAGCTACCGGTGCCAACGTCTTCCAGCGGCGGCCGGGCCGCCTGGCGTCCCAAGCTCGACTCCCACAGCAGCCCTGGAGGTGGCAGTGATGAGCGCGGAGACGGCAGCGAGGCGGGCGACGACCCGCGACGTGGTGGCGGCACACGCGGACGATTCGGCTCGGATCGCCGGCTCGATCGGTCCCCTGTTCCGATGGTTCGCGTTCGGCTCGTTCGTGTATCTGGGGCTCACGATCCTCATCGGCTTCGCCCTGCTCGACGACGGGTTCCAGCGCTACGCGGAACGGACACAGTGGGTCACGGCCCACTGGAACCTGGGATTTCAGGGCTGGCTCGTCCAGCTCGTCGCCGGCGCGCTGCTGTTCGTGGCCTCCGCGCTCGTCGGCCGGTCGGTCGACGAGCGCCTGGGACAACTCCAGTTCTGGCTCATGAACGCGGGCGTCGCGGCCGTAGGCCTCGGGCTCGTCCTGACCGGCATCCGTGAAGGCTCCCTCGGGCATGGGCTCATGGGCGAGCCGCCCGGTCGGCAGGTCCTCACCGGGCTGTCGGAGTGGGGGATTACCGACTTCGTGTGGCTGCTCCAGCTTGGCTATCTCGCCCTTGGCGCGTCGTTCGTGCTCATGTTCGTAAACCTGCGCCGCACGTTCCACGCCGACGAGCGGACCCGCCGCCGATCAGGCCTGCCGGCCCTGTACTACGAGGCGGCGAGCATCTTCTTCGTCGTCGCTGCCGCCGGGTGGCTGGCCTGGACGATCGAACCGATCCGGTCCTGGCTCGTCTCGCTGCCGTTCCTCGCGAGCGGTAGCGGCTACCAGGCGGTCCACCATGCCCTGTTCATCCACCTGCCGGTGTGGGCGGTCGCGGCGTTTGCGATCGGCGCCGGCTACCAGGCGGTGCCGGCGCTCACCGGCCGCGACACGGTCAGCCTCACTCGCGGTCGCGAGCTCATGTTCTGGTTGACGATCGCGGGCATCATCGGGACGCTCTGGCATCCGAAGGTGACGTCCGGGCCGCCGGTCTACATGGCGGCCGTGGTCATCCTCCTGTTCGTGGCCCTGTTCGACGTCGTCGAGTTCGCCGGGACGTGGTTCCATGGGGCGCTCCGGCGACTGACCCGGCCCGAATACGCCCTCGCCCGCAACTATCTCGCGATCGGCATCGTCGGCATCGGGATCGCCGCCGTCCTGGGTGTGTACATGACCTTCGACCCGGTGAACAGCCGGATCTTCCCGGAGGCGGCCGACGGCGGCCAGGGCACGTGGCTCAGCGCCCTCCATGGCATGCAGGGGATGCTCACCGGCCTGACCCCGCTGCTGATGGGCGTCGCATACCTCGTTGCCCACTGGGCGCTCGGCGCTCGCCTGCACGGGGCGCGCGCCGCGAACCTGATCCTCATCGGGATCGTCGCCGGCAGCTACGGCTTCTTGTTCGCCGTCTACCAGGCGGTGGGAGCCGGCTGGATGACGATGGACGCGATGACCATGGACCGCACCGCGGCCGACGCCTGGATGGTCGCGGCCCGGCTGCTGGCCCTGGTCGTCATCGCCTCGATCTTCGGCTTCTTCATCCACTTCTGGCGGATCGTCCGGTCGCGCGAGGCGCCCGCGCCGGCAGCCGCCCTGCAGCCGGCCGGTTGAGCGCCGCAGAAGGAGCGATCGAATGGAAGGACGCCGCTGGCTCTACCTGATCGGGCTCGTCGCGGGTATTCCGATCGTGTATCTCGTGCTCCTGAAGGCCGGTATCTGAGGCCGGTTGGGGACACGACCCGGCCGTGTCCAGCCGCCTCGCGGATGACTGGGCGATGTTATTGCGACGTCATGCAATAACGGCGCAGGAGTCGTATCATTCGCCGACGTGACCAGTCAACGACCACCCGCACGGCCTGTCGGTCCGTGCGCCCGGTCCGCCGATGGGCCTCGGCTGTCGCTGCGCGGACGGATCGTTGCCGTCTACGCGTTCCTCATCGCGCTCAACGCGGCGAGCTGGGGGCTCACGCTCGTCGTGTCACGGGACTACCCGATCCTTCTCGCGACCGGCGTCCTGGCCTACTCGTTCGGGCTCCGCCACGGCGTCGACGCCGACCACATTGCAGCGATCGACAACGCCACCCGCAAGCTCATGCAGGACGGCCAGCGTCCGGCCGCCGCCGGGCTCTTCTTCTCGCTCGGCCACTCGACGATCGTCGTGCTGCTCTCGCTCGCGATCGCGATCTCGAGCGCGGTCATCGCCCAGGTTCCGACACTCCAGCTGATCGGCGGGCTCGTCGGGACGGGCGTCTCGGCGGCGTTCCTCCTCGGAATCGGGCTCGTCAACCTCGTCGTCCTCGTCGAGCTCTACCGGGTCTTCCGGCGGGTGATCGCCGGCGGTGCCTACGACGAGCAGACGCTCGAGGAGTTCCTTGCCGGCCGCGGTCTGCTCAACCGGCTCCTGCGGCCGCTCCTCCGGCTCGTCCGCCGGAGCTGGCAGCTCTACCCGATCGGGGTCCTGTTCGGGCTCGGCTTCGACACCGCGACCGAGGTCGCGCTTCTCGGCCTGGCTGCCGCCGGCGGCGCCCAGCAGCTGCCGATCTGGACGATCCTCCTGCTCCCGGCGCTGTTCGCAGCCGGGATGACCCTGGTCGACGCGACCGACGGGATCCTCATGCTCGGCGCCTACGGCTGGGCGTTCGTCAAGCCGATCCGCAAGCTCTACTACAACCTGACGATCACGCTCGTCTCGGTCATCGTGGCCTTCATCATCGGCGGTCTCGAGGTCCTCGACATCGTGGCCAGTGAGGCCCGCCTCTCAGGCGGGATCTGGGACCTCGCCGGCGGGCTCGACTTCGAGCTCATGGGCTTCCTCATCATCGGGGTGTTCGTGGCCAGCTGGGTCGTCTCGAGCCTCGTCTACCGCTGGCGCGGCTTCGAGCGGCTTTCCGTCACGACCGATCGGACGGGAGAGCTCGGGGGCGGCGCCTGAGCGGTCGTCCAGCTCCGTCGCCGAGCGCGATTGATTCCGCGATCCGGCCGGGTCATGATGCGGCCGGGGGAGACCACTCTAAGCGAGCCATCAGGCCGTTCTCAGCAACCTTTCAGGCTCTGATGCTGGACTCCGGTAGGCGTCCCCCGCTTGCGATCCACGAGTGACAGAGGAGGATGCACATGGCAGCCGGCACGGTCACTGCCACCGAGCCTCGGGCGCCGGACGGTTTCTGGCGCAGAACCTGGGCGGTGATCGATGAACGCCTCGGGCTCAGCGGGCTCGCCTATCCGGTCCCCGCGCATGCGAACAGGATCGGCTACATCCTCGGCGGGATCAGCTTCTTTGGCTTCCTGATCCTGGCCGGGACCGGCGTCTGGCTGGCCCAGTTCTACCATCCGGATCCGACCGGCGCCCGCGAGAGCATCGCCTACGTCATGAACGTCGCCCCCTTCGGCGACGTCGTCCGGGGGATCCACTTCTGGGTCGCCAACCTGGTGATGGCCACGGTCCTCCTGCACATGGGCCGGGTGTTCGTGACCGGGTCATACAAACGCCCGCGAGAGGCGAACTGGCTGATCGGTGTGGGGCTCCTCGGGATCACGCTCGGGTTGATCTTCACCGGCTCCGTGCTCAAGTGGGATCAGGAGGGGTACGAGGCGCTCCAGCACAACATCGAGGTCGCGAACCTGCTCGGGGCGTTCGGGTTCTGGTTCTCGCCGGAGTTCGCGGCGACGCTGCCGATCATCGGGCGCCTGTACATGGCCCACGTCGTCATCCTGCCGGCGCTCGGGACATTGCTCCTGATCGCGCACTTCCTGCTCGTCAAGCGCCACGGCATCTCGCCCCTCCCGGCGGTCGCGGACGCCGCCGTCGAAGGTGGCCCGCCTCCCGAGAAGGGCGGCTCGACCTTCGCCGCACACGCCGTTCGGATGACCGGTTTCGGGCTGCTCATCCTTGCCGGCGCCGCCCTCCTCTCCCTCGTCTGGGGGCCGCCGCTCGGCGACCGCCCCAACCCGGCGATCGAGGTGACGAAGCCGTGGTGGATGTTCCTGCCGTTCTACCCGTTCGAGGACTGGTTCGGGCTGTCCGCGCTCCTCTGGGCGCCCGCGATCCTCATCGGCGGGCTGATCCTCGTCCCGTTCGTCGATCGCAGCCCGTGGCGCTCGCCGGCGCGCCGGAAGCGGATCGTCGGGATCTTCGCGATCGTCGTGATCGCCCTGATCGCACTCGTCATCTACGCCCTGGTCACGCCGCCCGCGGCCCACGTCATGGAGGCGGCCGGATGATCGCCGTCCTCTTCCGGCTCGCGCTGCTGACCGTCGGTCTGGCTGCGGTCGAGCTCGGCCTCGGACCGGCGCTCGTCTCCGGGTCGCTCGGAGGCTGGGCGCTCGTCCTGCTCGTCGGTGTGCCGCTTCTGGTGGCCGGTTCGGCCGGTTTCATCGGACCGCTCCTTGGCGGTGGGGTCCGGAAAGGTGACTCGAACAATGCGTAGATCTCTTCCCGTTGCCCTTCCCCTTGCCCTGCTTTTCGGCGGCGCCCTGCTCCTGCTGCCGGTCGGCCCGGTGTTCGCCCACGGAGCAGGCGCCGAGGAGGCGCTGACCGTCGAGCCGGCCGCTGTGACGGCCGGGGACACGGTTCTCCTCGCCGGCTCCAACCTGGAGCCGAACGACGAGCGGGTGCTCGTCCTCAAGGGCGAGAACATCGCCGTCGATCTCGGCACGGCCACCACCGACGCCGAGGGGATGCTGAGTACGGAGGTCAAGATTCCGGGCCACCTGCCGTCCGGGGTGTACCAGCTCCAGGCGATCGGCGACGAGACGCTCGAGGTCGAGCTGCAGGTGACCGCGGCCGCAGGCGGAGCCGCGATCGAGTCGCCCGCCGCGGGCGAGCCTGCGATCGTCGCGCGCGAGCGACCCACGGTCGAGCTGGCCGCGATCGTCGTCGCCTCGCTCGTTGTCGGGGCGCTCGGCGTGTTGCTCGTCCTGCGCGCTGAAGGCGTCCGCGGCCCGGCCGCCGGATGAGCCGTTCGTGGGCACGGTCCCGCGGCTCCTGCGGGTCGGCTTCTCGGACGTCCCGGGTCTCCCGGACCTGGAGGTCGATCTCGGCTCGATCACGGCCCTGATCGGACCGAGGGGCTCGGGCAAGAGCCAGTTCCTGGCCGCGATCGCCTGGCTCCTCCGGGGCCGGCCGTCGGTCGCGTTCCGTCCGTCCACGGCGACCACCACGGGGCAGCCGCCTCGAGTCCGCGGCACCGTCGAGTTCGGCCGGACTCGGCGCGTGATCGAGCGCCGTCTCGGCCACAGGCTGCGCCAGATCGGCGGGGAGCCGGTGCCCGGCGGGCCGGCTCCCGGGCCGCGGCTCGAGGTCCCGTCCTGCAGCCTCCTGCGCGCCCGCGACCGGCTGGCACCCGAGCTCCAGCCCGACGGCGTCGTCGCTCGGGCGCTGTCGCGGACGGTCGGCCGCGCGACGAGCGACGCGGTTGCCGCGGAGGCCCTGGTGAGCGTCGTTGAGGCCTGCTGCGAGGAGTGTGTCGCAGGCGAGGTCCTCCTGATCGAGGAGCCCGAACTGCAGCTGACGCCCCAGGCCCAGCGCTACCTGTACTCCCTCCTCCGGCGCTTTGCCGAGGCCGGCAACCAGGTCCTGTACTCGACCCGTTCGGCGGCCTTCGTCGACGCCGCGCGCCACGACGAGATCGTCCGTCTCGATCTCGCACCGGCGGGCACCGTCCTTCGCCGGACGGAGCCCGCGACGCTCTCCGATCACGACCGCGTGCGGCTGGCCGCGGAGTTCGACCACGAGCGAAGCGAGATGTTCTTCGCCCGGGCGGTCGTTCTGGTCGAGGGCCAGACCGAGCGGATCGCCCTGCCCCTCGTCTTCCGCGCCCTCGGGCACGAGCCCGATGCCGAAGGGATCGCGATTACCGAGGTCGGCGGCAAGTCCAACATCCCGCTCGCGGCGCAGCTGCTCCGCCAGCTGGGGATCCCGTTCGTGGTCGTGTTCGACGCGGATCGCGGACCGGAGTCACGAGCCCTCGATGAGCGGATCCGTCAGGCGGCGGCCGGTGCGCCGGTCGTGCGGCTCGACCCCGACTTCGAGGCGGTCACCGGACTCTCGACCCACGATGACAAGGTGTTCCAGGCCTGGCGGCGATTTGCCGCCGGAGAGACCCCGCGCATCCCGGCTGCGCTGCGCCGCATCGTCGAGGCGACGGTGGCGCTCGGTCGGTGAGCATGGCGGCCCGGACCGACCGGCACCGTCGGAGCTGACCGGCC
>CAYMBB010000008.1:0-8387 GCA_964388515.1 uncultured Anaerolineaceae bacterium | reverse complement strand
TCGGTCGGTGAGCATGGCGGCCCGGACCGACCGGCACCGTCGGAGCTGACCGGCCGCCAGCCGCCCGCAGCCAGCCGCCCATCGCCCGCGACCGACCGACCCGGCTTCTCAGGTACATCTCAGGTACGGCTCAGGGGCACCTCAGCCGGCCCTCGGACGATCCGGCCACAGCGCCGGGAGGTCGCCTGGTCGTGAAATGGCTCGCGGGGTTCGTCCTGGTGATCCTGGTACTCGGCGTCGGGGTCGGCGTGCTGCTCCTCGGCGGAGGGCGCGGGCCCGGATCCTCGACGGGCGGAGGAATGATCGAGATCGTGATGGAAGAGATGCGCTTCACGCCCAACCGGATCGACGCGAAGGTCGACCAGGCGATCGTCCTGCGCCTCGTGAACCGCGGCGCCCAGCGCCATGACCTGATCTTTCCGTCACTCCACATGCCGGGTCTCGAGGGCCAGGAGGCGATCCTCGAGCCAGGTGAGACCCGCACGATCAACCTCCGGTTCGACACGCCCGGAGAGCACACGTTCCTGTGCTCGCTGCCCGGCCACGCCGCCGCCGGGATGACCGGCGCGGTCTTCGTTCGATCATGACCGGGGTCGACGTCGATGACGATCGGGGCGCCGCGGTCAGGCACGCTCAGCGCGCGACCGGCCAGGTCGCCGCGCTCGCCTCGATGATCACCGACGGTCGGCCGTTCGGCGACGTCGTGCAGCAGCTCCTCGCGGCCCGAGGGTCGCTCGACTCCCTGCTGGTCCGGCTCGTGGAGCTCCAGCTTCGGGACTGCGTGCCCAGCCCGGAGGCGAGGGACGAGGTCGACGGGTTGCTGCGGACCGTTCTCGGGCGAACGGCATCGGCTCGTCATGCGCCCGCTCGCCGCAGCCGCTCGGCGGCACCGTCATCCACTGGACGCCAGCTCGAAGGAAGGATATCCCCATGACCCGTCACTCCCGGACCGCTTCCCTGTCCGGCCGGCACTCGTCCGGACACGTCCCGTCGACCACGGCGGGCGCCCACGGACGTCCCCAGTCCGTCCCCTCGCGGCGCCTCCGCCTCGCCGCGTTCGCGGCGATCGCCATCGTCCTCGGGGGCGGCGCCATCGGCCTCGTCGTGAGCCGGCTCCAGGCGCCCGTCGCGACGGACGCAACGGCCCTGCAGGTCCACGGGAGCATGGGTGGGCTCGAGCCGCTGGAGCTGACGGTCAAGGCGGGCAGCGCGGTGAAGCTCGAGCTGACGAGCATGGACACCGCGTTCCACAGTGACGGTGGGGGCTGGCACGAGTTTGCGATCGACGAGCTCGGGATCGACTTCAAGGTGGGTCCGCTGAGCAGCAAGGTGTTCGAGTTCACGGCGCCCAAGACGGCCGGCACCTACACCTACTACTGCGGCATCTGCTGCGGCGGCAAGGAGAACCCGACGATGGTGGGCACACTCACGGTGACTGCCTGATGCGGGCCGTGACCGCACCTTCGATCGATCGACCGAAGCTGCTCCTGCTCGTCGTGGGGCTGGTCGCCGCGGCCTCGGCGGCGGCGATCGCCAGCGCCGGATCCAGGGCGGCCGATCACCAGGTGCTGTCCGATCTCAGCGTTCCGGCGATCGTCACGGCGGGCTTCCTCGACGGCTTCAACCCGTGCGCCTTCGGGGTGCTCATTCTCTTCGCCACCTTCGCCCTCGGCCTCGCCACCCGGCAGTCGCTCGGGTCCGTGGGACCGGGCGGCAGGCCGGACGTCCGGGCCGCCAGCCGGACGGTCCTGGGCCTGGGCGCGTTCTTCGTCCTCGGCGTCCTCCTCACCTACTTCCTCCTCGGGCTCGGCCTCCTGACCGTCGTCGCCTCGTTCACCGGGTTCGGCGGCAACCACCTGCCGAGCCGGATCGCCGCCCTCATCGCGATCGGCCTCGGGTTGTGGATGATCCGTGACGTGCTCCTGCCCGACGCGGGATGGAAGCTCGAGGCGCCGCACGCGCTCCATGGCCGGATGCGCGACTGGGCCCGAACGAGCTCGCCCCTGGCGCTCTTCGGCGGCGGCATCCTGATCGGGCTGTGCACGGTGCCCTGCAGCGGCGCGGTCTACCTCGGGGTGGTCGCGCTCCTCGGGGCGAGCGGCACGGTCGCCGCCGGCCTCGGCGGGCTCGTCCTCTACAACCTCGCCTACATCACGCCGCTCGTGGTGCTCCTCGTCCTGGCCAGCCGGCCGGGCCTGATCCGGGTCATCAACCGCTGGCACCTCGAGCACGCCGTCGGCACGAAAGTCCTCCTGGCGATCGTGGTGCTCGCGCTCGGGTTCGCGATCCTGCTGACGGTGTAGGGGCGACCAGGCCGATGAACCTCGTGGGTGCGCTGGCCACCCGCCGCCTGGTCGGATATCATGCCCGGGTCATGCAGCGACACGACGCACACCGGAGCCGCCCTGGCACCGCCTCGATGGCGGTGCGCGCGCCGATGCCGGCCCAGACCGGCCATGGCTGTTGTCGTTGGCGGCCCCGACGTCCGGAGACGGCAACCGGCGGCTGAGTCTCGCCCCGAGGGGTGAGGTCCCGCCAGACCGCACGCCGACGGGGCCCGGTTCCCAGGGGACCGCGGCCTCGTGCCCTCTCCGTCACAGGACGACTGGCGGCCGCTGAATCGCGGGCCCGCGCCGTACGGCGTCGCGGCCGGGTCACCACCGACCTCAGCCTTCCTCGGAGTCTCGCCATGCGTTCGTTCACCTTCGGTCCACTCGTCCGCGACACGGCCGCCGCGCTCGCCGAGGCGCCCGACGCGGCCATCGCCACGTTCCGCGTCGACAGCCGCCAGGTGGCCGGCCTGCTGAGTCGCGTTCGCGTCCGGTCGTTCGAGGTCGATGTCGACGAGCCGCCCTCGCTGGGCGGCACGGATGCGGCGCCCAACCCGGTCGAGCTGGCCCTCGCCGCGCTCGCCGCCTGCCAGGAAATCACCTACCGTCTCCATGCCGACGCCCTCGGCATCCCGCTCGACGGGGTGTCGGTGAGCATCGAGGGGGTCATCGACCTGCGCGGGTTCTTCGCCGTCGACGAAGCCGTCCGGCCCGGTTTCGGCGCCATCCGGGGCAGCGTGCTGCTCGACAGCCCGGCCCCGCCCGACGAGCTGCGGCGCCTCAAGGCCCACGTCGACGCCCACTGCCCGGTCCTCGATCTCCTGTCGAACCCGACGCCGGTCGAGCTCGAGTTCCGGACGTCGTCATCGGAGGCGTTCGAATCTGCCGAGCCTGCCGGCCCCCGCGGTCAGCTGGAGGGTGCGGCCTGATGGGTCCGACCGTCCTCATCCCGCTCTTGATCGTGGCGGGCGCAGCGGCCGCCGCCACGAGGACCGGCGTCGCGGTCCGTGTCATGCGCACGCTCGACCAGCGCGGCGGACTGTTCGCGCCTCGCGGCGCCCGCCTCTACGCCAGGGTCGCTCCCCGGATCCTCCGGGGACTCTACCGGCGCGTCGCGGACGACATCGTGGTGCGGGTCGGTTCGCGGCCCGCGCCCACGATCGTCGACCTGGGTTCGGGACCGGGCGAGCTCGCCATCGAGCTCGCGAGGCGCCTGCCCGGCGCGCGGGTGATCGGGGTGGACCCCGCCGCCGCCATGCGCGACGCTGCCGCCCGCGCGGCGATGCACGCCGGCGTCACCACGGCGGCGTTCGTTCACGGCGAGGCCGGCGCGATCCCGTTGCCCGACGCCTCCGCCGATCTCCTCGTCTCCACCCTGTCGATGCACCACTGGCCTGATCCGGCAGCTGCGCTGCGCGAGATCGACCGCATTCTGCGACCGGGCGGCGAGGCCCTGGTCTACGACGCCAGGTTCGTGACGTACAGCGACCGCGAGCTCCGCCGTCATGCCGAGGGTGCCGGCCTCGACGACCGGACGGTTGTCCGGGAGGTCCTTCCCTGGGGCCGCGTCCGCCCCTGGGCGCTCGTGACCATGAGGTGAACCTGATGAACCACGCCATCGACCTGAACGATGCCATCGACCGACCCGCGTTGCCCCCGATGGAATACGCGAACTCGATCCTCGAGCTGATCGGCCGGACCCCGCTCGTCCGCCTCGGCCGGGTCACCCGCGACCTCGGCCCCGCCGAGCGCCAGCCACTCATCCTGGCCAAGCTCGAGATGTTCAACCCGGGCGGCTCGGTCAAGGACCGGATCGGGCTGCCGATGATCGAGGCCGCCGAGCGGGCCGGCCTCCTCCGCCCGGGGGGCACGATCATCGAGCCGACGAGCGGCAACACCGGCCACGGGCTCGCGATCGCCGCTGTGCTCAAGGGCTACCGGTGCATCTTCGTCATGGCCGACAAGCAGTCGGCCGAGAAGCAGGCGCTCCTCCGGGCGTACGGGGCCGAGGTCGTCCTGTGCCCGACGAACGTCCCGCCCGAGAGCCCCGCGAGCTACTACAGCGTCGCCCGCCGGCTCGCCCGCGACATCCCGGGGGCCTGGATGCCCGGCCAGTACTGGAACGAGGAGAACCCCGCCGCCCACGAGCGCACGACCGGGCCCGAGATCTGGGCGGCGACCGGCGGCCGGATCAGCCACTTCATCGCGAGCGCCGGGACCGGGGGCACGATCAGCGGCGCGGCGCGCTACCTCAAGGCCCGCCAGCCCGGGCTGACGGTCGTCGGGGCCGACCCCGAGGGGAGCGTCCTCTCCGGTGACGTCGCCCGCCCGTACCTGACCGAGGGGATCGGCGAGGACTTCTTCCCCGCCACGTACGACCCGACCGTCGTCGATCGCTGGGTCCGGGTCTCGGACCGGGACGCGTTCGCGATGGCCCGCCGGATCACCCGCGAGGAGGGGATCCTCGCCGGCGAGTCGTGCGGGACCGCGCTCGTCGCGGCCCTCGACGAGGCCCGCCGGATCATGGCCGCCGACGGGGTGGCGGCCCGCGAGGCCGTCCTCGTCGTCATCTTCCCCGACGGCGGGCGCAACTACCTCTCCAAGCTCTATGCCGACGAGTGGCTCCGGGCGAACGGGCTGCTCGCGCCGAGCGGTCCGGCGGTCCGGGTCGGCGACCTGCTCGCGAGCCGCCACCACGGGGCCGCCCTGCCGGCGCTCGTCCTGGCCCGGACCGGGGAGACGGTCGGGGCGGTGATCGATCGGCTCGAGGCGTACGGGATCAGCCAGCTCCCGGTCGCCGAGGAGGCCGGCGGAGACGCCGCGGGCGGGCTCGTCGGCTCGCTCAGCGAGAAGGGCCTGCTCGAGCGCGCCTACCGCGACCCGACCGTCGTCGAGCGCACGGTCGGGGAGCTGATGGACCCGCCCCTGCCGCTCGTCCCGCTCGAGGCGACGCTCGACGAGGCGTTCGGCCTCCTCAGTGGCGGCGCCCCGGCCCTCGTCGCGGTCGAGGAGGAGCGCGCGGTCGGGGTGATCACGAAGCTCGACCTGCTCGAGTACCTCGCCCACCACGCGGCAGATAGCGCCAGTGGCTGATCATCCGCGTCGGGCAGTGCCCGGCCCGATCAGTAGACGACGAGCGGGTCGATCAGCCGGCCGTTCATCTCGATCCGGAGGTCGAGATGGGGCCCCGTCGCCCAGCCGGAGGCGCCCACCCAGGCGACCGTCTCCCCGGTACTGACGGACTGGCCGACGCGGACAGCCACGCCCCGGTTGTGGTTGTACGTCGAGATCATGCCGTCGGGGTGGCGGATGACGACGACGTACCCCCCGCCGTTGTTCTTCCAGCCGGCCCAGGTCACCGTGCCGGCGGCGATCGCGCGCACCGGCGTGTCGCGCGGCGCCGCGATGTCGATGCCCGGATGGACGGCCGAGAAGCGTGTCGTGATCGTCCCCCGCACGGTCAGGGGCCAGAGATGCGCACCGCCGGACGGTGTCCGGACGACCCCGCTGGTCGTGGCGCGCGGCGTCGTCGTCGACCGGCTGGCCAGGGAGCGAGCCGTCCGGGCGGTCTTGGGCATCGGGGCACCGCCCGGCACGAGCAGCCGCTGGCCGTCGACGAGCCGGCGCGGATCGACCCCCGGATTCCAGCGGATGAGCGCGGCCACCTCGATCCGGTGCCACCCGGCGATGTCCCACAGCGTGTCACCGGGACGCACGACATGCGTCGGTCCGCTGGGCCGGCGCGTCGGGGCGACCGTGGACGACGGCGCTCGACCGGTCGGCGGGCTTGGCGGCGTGGTCACGTCCAGCGGCAGGAGCCGCTCCGCGAACCTGTCACGGCGGGCAGCCGGAGCAGGGGTGGGCTCGGCCCGCCCGATGGGCGGTCTGACGGCCTCGGATGGCAGCACGAGCGGACGAAAGGCGGAGGGTGGTACGGGCGTCGGCGTCGACGGCGGACGACCGAGGATCGTCACCGCCGAGGCCAGCGAGACGATCCCCAGGGCGATGATCGTGGTGGCTGCGAGCAGGGGGCGCAGGCGGGCGCGGCGAGACGGTGAACGCACGGGCTGTCTCCTCTGCGACGAACGCGAACCGTCGGCGTCACTGGGGGATGACGCACGCGGATCGCGCCGGGACTCGAGCACGGGGTCCCGTGCAACAGCACGAGTCGGGCCACCGTAGCCGGGCAACCTTAGGCGGAGCTAAGAGACAGCTAAGAAGACGCGAGGGACGCGATCCGCGCGCCGCGGCGTCGGCGCATCGCGTCCGCCTCCCGGACCTGCTCTCAGGAAGCCGTTAGCTCTTCCTCATCCCCGGCTCAGGTCGGACCGTTGAACTCTGAGCATGCGGAATGATGCGCTCCGGACCGCGCCGCCAGACGTGGCGATCCTCATCGTCGCGGATCAGCCGCGCATGCCTCCGGAACGTCAGCGGCGCTGAGCGATGCTGGATCATGCCGTCCAGGCTCGACTCGACCCGACCGGCCGGCAGGTCGTCGAGGTCACGGTCCATCACGGCTACCGACCGCACACGATCGAGGCCCGGGCGGGCCGGCCGCTGCGGATCGTGTTCGATCGCCGGGACGACGAACCATGCAGCGAGCGCGTCGTCTTCTCGTCGCCGCGGCTCGACCGCCGCCTTGCCCCGAACGGCCTGACGGTCGTCGACCTGCCCGCGCAACCGCCGGGGGAGGTCCGCTTCACCTGCGCGATGGGTCGCTACCGCGGCCGGATCCAGCTGGTCGCGGACGCCGGCAGCTCGAGCCGGGAGCGCCGGGGATTCGGGGGAGCGCTCGACAGCCCGGGCAGGAGGGCGCTCGCGCTCTGGCTCCTTACCCTCCCGCTGGTCGCGATTCCGTCGATCACCCTGCTCGACCTCGGGATGGCGATCATCCTCGCGCTCGTCTCGCTGCTGGCCTGGCTGGTCGGCTGTCGGTTGGCGTTCGGTCAATCGCGCACCCGCGCCTGAATTCCACATCCGCAACCAGGAGCCAGGTCGTGCCGTTCGTCATCGACATCGATCCCGTCGCCGTCTCGCTGCTCGGGCTCCAGATCCGCTGGTATGGGCTCATCCTGGTCGTCGCCTCCGGGGCAGCGTTCTGGGTCGCGCGTCGGGAGGCAGCCCGGCGCGGCGTCGTCCCGGAGCTCGTCGGCGACGCGGTCATCTGGGTGGCGGTCGCCGCCCTGATCGGCGGCCGGGCGCTCTATCTCGTTCAGAACGAGCTCGGGATGCTCGGCGCGGATCCGCTGCACGCGCTCATGGTCTGGCAGGGCGGTCTCTCGTTCTACGGCGGTCTGATCGCGGGACTCGTCGCCCTGGTGATCTTCGCCCGGCGCCGGGGCCTGTCCGTCCTGCTCGCCCTCGACCTGGCCGCCCTCGCGGCCGCCCTCGGCCAGGCGATCGGACACCTCGGCTGCCTGATCGGAGGCGACTCCTACGGCATCCCGACGAACCTGCCGTGGGGCGTCGTCTACCGGAATCCAGGGGCAATGGCGCCGCTGAACGTGCCGCTCCACCCGACCCAGGCCTACGAGTCGCTCGGGCTGCTCATCCTCTTCGCCGTCCTGTGGCGCAGGCGCGTAGCGCTCGAGCGGTTGGGGGCGGGCGTCCTCGCCGGCCTGTACCTGGTCGGCCTGGCGGCGCTCCGGTTCGGGCTCTTCTTCCTGCGCGACGAGTCCCCGGTCTTCCTCGGCCTGAAGACCGCCCAGCTGCTCGGCATCGCGATCGGCGTCACCGGCCTCATCGTCCTGGCGGTCGCCGCGCGCCGATCCGCCGCAGCCCGCTCGTCGTCGCTCTCGCTGGAGGTGATCGAGTCATGACCGCCCACGCCCACGACCACCGACCGACCGATCTCTCGACCGACCCCCCGGCACCGACGACCGGGATCGACACCCCGTCGCAGGCGGCCGGTCGCCCTCGGCCGCGCTGGCTCGTGCCCGCCGCCGTCGCGGGCCTCGTCATCGCCGGACTGGTGGTGACCGGTGTCCTGTCCCCGCTGGTGGTGCTGTACGGGGGCCTCGCCGGCGGCTGCCTGCTCATGCACCTCGTCGGCGGCCA
>CAYMBB010000007.1:0-21761 GCA_964388515.1 uncultured Anaerolineaceae bacterium | reverse complement strand
CCCCGGGACGCCGGCCCGCTCGAGGAGCTGCGCCGGGCGGGTGTCGATCTCGACCCCGCGCGCCCGGCCGAGCACCGCCACGGCGACCTCGTCCATGCCCACGACCATCCCCATCCCCACCGCGCCAGCGAACCCGGCGCCCACCCGCTGATCGGGATCGTCGGCGCCGGGGCGGTCGGTACCGCCCTCGGCGTCGCCTTCACCCGTGCCGGCTGGCCGGTCAGCGCGGTCGCCAGTCGGGATCCGGGCCGCCGCGAGCGGTTCCTGCGCCTCGTCGGGGCCGGGACGCGCGCCTTCGCCGAGGCGAACGCCCTCCTCGACGAGGTCGAGCTCATCTTCCTCGCTGTCCCCGATGACGCGATCGCCGTGGTGGCGGGCGAGCTCCACCTGTACAGCGGCCAGGCGCTCGTCCACACGAGCGGGCTGCTCGGGGCCGAGGTCCTCGCCCCGGCGATGGCGGCCGGGACCCAGATCGGCTCGTTCCACCCGCTCGTGGCCTTCGCCGATACCGAGCGGGCCGTCGCGGCGCTGCGCGGGGCGACGGTGGCGCTCGAGGGGGACGACCAGCTCGTGGCCCTCCTGGCCGAGCTGGCCGAAGCGATTGGCGCCGTCCCGGTCCGCCTCGCGCCCGGGGCGAAGGCGGCCTACCATGCCGCCGCGGTCCTCGCTGCCGGAGGCTTCGTCGCCCTGCTCGACGCGATCGCCGAGCTGGGCCGGGTGGCCGGGCTCGACGAGGCCGGCTCGCTGGCGGTCTACGGGCCCCTCGTGCGCCAGGCGCTCGGCAACGCCCAGGCGCTCGGCATCCGGGCCGCGCTCACCGGGCCGATCACCCGCGGCGACGTCGGCACGCTCGAGGCCCACCTGGCCGAGCTGCGCCGCCACGCCCCGGCGGTCCTGCCGCTCTACCTGGCCGCGGCCGAGCGGGAGGTCGAGCTGGCCGAAGGGCGGGGCGCGCTGGCACCGGATGTGGCGGTCCGGCTCCGACGTTCGCTTGCGAAACCGGCCTGACAGGGTACGATTGCGCCATGCAGCACAGCATCGCCGCGAAGTACGCGGTCCGGCCGCCAGCTCGCTTCGTCCGCTCTTCTCCCAGGGCCCGTGAACGGCGGCTCGGTCTCCGTCCAACCGGCTCGTTCCAGGCCGCGCCGACGCGGGCGACGGTCCTGCGCCACGGCGACCTCGGCCCGCTCGTCCAGCTGCGGGCGAGCTGGCGGACGATCCGGCCGGCACGACCCCCTCGCTCCGTGAGCGGCCTCCTCCGCCCGGACGTCACGATGCGCTGGGCGCGGTCCGAGTCATCCGGGCCAGGTCGCCGTCCCGGCGCTGCCCCGGCGCCGTGGCGCGGCTGAGGAACGCGACGGCCACCTCCGCCGGCGGTCTCGTCATCCGCTTCGATCGCGGCACCCCGCAGCTCGTCGTCGGGCGTCGCCGTCGGGAGCGCGACGGGATGACCTGGACGCTGCCCAAGGGAACCCCGGTCCCGGGCGAGACGCTCGAGCAGACCGCCCTGCGCGAGGTGGCCGAGGAGACCGGGCTCCAGGTCCGGATCACCCGCCCCTTCGGCTCGATCGAGTACCGCTTCGTGCAGCAGGGCGCCCGGATCCACAAGACCGTCCACTACTTCCTCATGGAGGCGACCGGTGGCGACCTCGCCAGCCATGACCACGAGTTCGAGGAGGTTCGCTGGGTGCCGCTTCATGATGCCGTCGCGCTCCTGACGTTCGAGACCGAGCGCGGGCTCGTGGCGCGCGCCGCCGAGGAGATCGGCCCGCCTGCGGGCGGTCCGGGCGGTCCGGGCTGGCCGGCCGCCGGTGAGGCCGCCAGTGAGGCCGCCGCCCGTGCTGCGCGCGCCGGCCACCAGGGGCGGGTCGAGGCGGCGGGCGAGCGGCGATGACCGAGCCGCTGAACGAGGTCCTCCAGGCCGGCCACGTCACGCCCCTGATCGAGCGCCATCGCGCCCTCGGCGCGAAGCTCGTCGAGTTCGGCGGCTGGCTGATGCCGCTCCAGTACACCGGGATCCTCGACGAGCACCGGGCGGTCCGCGAGCGGGCCGGCCTGTTCGACCTGTCGCACATGGGCGAGCTGTTCGTCGAGGGACCGGAGGCCGGCGCCGCGCTGGCCTACGCGCTGGTCACGAATCCCCCGGCCCTGGCCGTCGGTCGGGCCCACTACTCGATGATCTGTGACCCGGACGGCGGGATCCTCGACGACCTGATCGTCTACCGGCTGGCCGAGGAGCGCTTCCTCGTCGTGGCCAATGCCGGCAACGCCCAGCTCGTCAGCGACAGCCTGGCCGAGCGAATCGCCGGCCACCGGGCCGTCCTCGACGACCGCTCGCTGGCGACCGCGCTGTGTGCCGTTCAGGGACCCCGCTCGGCCGAGATCCTCGCCCCCCTGACCAACGTCGACCTTGCCTCGCTGCGCTACTACGCGATCGCCGAGGGAGAGGTGGCCGGCCTCCCGGCTCTCGTCGCCCGGACCGGTTACACCGGCGAGGACGGCTTCGAGGTGTTCGTCGAGACCGGCCGAGGCGAGGCGCTGTGGGATGCGCTGCTCGCCGCCGGCCAGCCGTACGGGTGCGTCCCGGTCGGACTGGGAGCCCGCGACACGCTCCGGCTGGAGGCCGGCATGCCGCTCTACGGCAACGAGCTCGACCGGACCACGAACCCGTTCGAGGCCGGGCTCGGGCGGGTGGTCAGGCTCGACAAGCCCGGCGACTTCGTCGGCCGGGCAGCCCTCGAGCGGGTGGCCCGGGACGGCGTGGCGCGTCGCCTCGTCGGCCTGGTGGTCAGGGGGCGGGGGATCGCCCGGCATGGCTACCCGGTCTACGTCGGCGAACGCCGGACCGGCGTCGTCACCAGCGGTACCCAGTCGCCGACGCTCGGGCACCCGATCGCGATGGCGTACGTCGCACCCGGCGATGCCGAGCCGGGTACGATAGTCGAGGTCGGGATCCGCGATCAGCGCGTGGCCGCCGAGGTCGTCGCGCTGCCCTTCTACCGCCGATCCCGCTGATCACGGCCGGCCCCCTCGGTACCTCGCCGGTCGTCACGCCGCCAGCCAGGGCGGCACGAGCCGTCACACGGAGGATTGTCCGGGATGGTCCCCACGGATCTGCGCTACACCAAGGACCACGAGTGGGTTCGCGTGGCCGGCGACGTCGCCACGATCGGGATCACGAAGTTCGCGGCGGATCAGCTCGGCGACATCGTCTTCGTCGAGCTGCCCGCCGTCGGCACGAACCTCGAGCAGTTCGCGACGTTCGGCGTCGTCGAGTCGGTGAAGGCGGTGAGCGACCTGTTCGCACCCGTCAGCGGGACCGTGACCGAGACGAACGAGTCACTCGCCTCGCAGCCCGAGCTCGTGAACTCCGACCCGTACGGCGCCGGCTGGATGCTCAGGGTCCGGATCGCCGACCCGGCCCAGGTCGATGCGCTCCTCGACCCGGCCGGGTATGACGCGCTGATCGCGGAGGGCTGAGGCCCGATGCCGTACGGTCCTCACACCCCGGACGACCGGGCGCGGATGCTCGCCACGCTCGGCATCGCCAGCGTCGACGAGCTCTTCTCCGACATCCCCGAGGCGCTCCGCGCCAGCCGCCTCGAGCTGCCCGGGCCGGAGCCCGAGCTCGACCTCGCCGCCCGCCTCGAGCGCCTTGCCGCCCGGAACCGGGTCGAGCTCGCCTCGTTCCTCGGCGCGGGCGCCTACCGCCACTACACCCCGCCCCTGGTCGACCAGATCCTGCTGCGCGGCGAGTGGTACACCGCCTACACCCCCTACCAGCCCGAGGTCAGCCAGGGGACGCTCCAGTCGATCTACGAGTACGAGTCGCTGGTCGGGGAGCTGATGGCGCTCGACGTCGTCTCGGCCTCCCACTACGACGGGGCCGCCGCGACCGCCGAGGCGGCGCTCATGGCCTGCCGGGCGACCCGCCGCGAGCGGGTCCTCGTCAGCCGGGCCGTCCACCGCCACTACCGCGAGACGATCGCCACCTACTTCACCGGCGGCGCGCTCGAGCTCGACGAGATCCCCCTCGTGGCCGAGGGCCCGGCGGTCGGCACGACCGACCTCGCCGCCCTCGAGCGGCTGCTCGGCGAGTCCGATCGCCCGGTCGCGGGCGTGATCGCGGCCCAGCCGAACTTCCTCGGTCTGCTCGAGCCGATGGCCGAGATCGGCCGCCTCGCCCATGCCGCCGGGGCGCTCTTCGTGGCTGTCGTCGAGCCGGTCTCGCTCGCCGTTCTCGAGCCGCCCGGCGCGTACGGCGCGGACATCGCGGCCGGCGAGGGCCAGCCGCTCGGGATCCCCCTCGGCTACGGCGGGCCGTACCTTGGCCTGCTGGCGACGACCGACGCGCTCGTCCGCCAGATCCCCGGCCGCCTGATCGGGATGACGACCGACCTCGACGGCCGGCGCGCGTTCGTGATGACCCTCCGCGCCCGCGAGCAGGACATCCGGCGCGAGAAGGCCGCCAGCAACATCTGCACGAACCAGGCCCTGCTGGCCCTCGCGGCGAGCGTCTACCTGGCCGCGATCGGACCGCACGGCCTGCGCGACGTGGCCGCCCTCGGAGCGGCCCGGGCGGCCGAGCTCGAGGCGGCGCTTGACGCGGTCGGCGCTCCCCGGATGCACGCCGGGCCGTATCTCAACGAGTTCGTGGTCAGGGTCCCGGACGCGCCCGCCGTCCATCGCCGCCTGCTTGGCCACGGCGTGCTGGCCGGACTCCCGCTCGCCGAGGCGGAGCCGGACGACGCCGCGCTCGCCGACGGGCTGCTCGTGTGCACGACCGAGGTGACGACGAGCGAGCAGATCGACCTGTTCGCCCGGGCGCTCGGCGAGGAACTCGGCGCCAGCTCGGGGGCCAGGTCGGGCGCCGGGGCCGGCGTCCCGGTCGGCGCAGCTGCGGGAGGTGTCCGATGAGCGTCGTCGGTGAGCGGCTCCAGCCCACGATCTTCGAGCGCTCGCGTCCCGGGCGCGGCGACGGCAAGATTCCGCATCCTCCGAAGGACGCCCTCGAGCGGATCCCGGCCGGCCAGCGCCGGTCGCGGCCGGCGGCCCTTCCCGAGCTCAATGAGCCCGAGGTCGTGCGCCATTACGTCAATCTCGGTCAGCTCAACTACGCGGTCGACACCGGGTTCTACCCGCTCGGCTCGTGCACGATGAAGTGGAACCCCAAGCTGAACGAGTGGGCGGCCCGCCTGCCCGGGTTCGCCAACCTCCATCCGCTCGCTCCGGACGAGGTCGCCCAGGGCACGCTCCAGCTGCTGTGGGAGCTCCAGGAGGCGCTGGCCGAGATCGGCGGGATGCGCGCCGTCACCCTCCAGCCGGCGGCGGGCGCCCAGGGCGAGCTGACCGGCATCCTGATGGTCCGCGCCTACCACCGGAGCCGCGGCGATCTCGAGCGGACCGAGGTCCTCGTCCCGGACTCCTCCCACGGCACGAACCCGGCCACCGCCTCGATGGCCGGGTTCCGGACCGTCACCGTCCCCTCGGCCGCCGACGGCGGGGTCGACCTCGACGCCTTTCGGGCCGCGCTCGGGCCGCGGACGGCGGCGGTGATGATCACGAATCCCTCGACCCTCGGCCTGTTCGAGGCGCGGATCGGGGAGCTCCTGGCCGACGTTCACGCCGTGGGTGCCCTGGCCTACATGGACGGTGCGAACCTGAACGCGATCATGGGCCGCTTCAAGCCCGGCGAGGCGGGCTTCGACGTGATGCACTTCAACGTCTACAAGACGTTCTCGACCCCCCACGGTGGCGGCGGTCCGGGGGCCGGGCCGGTCGGGGTGGGGGAGAAGCTCCTGCCGTTCCTGCCCTCCCCCCGCGTCGTGCGCGAGCCGGACGGGACGTACCGCCTGGAACGACCCGGCGAGCGCCCGACGAGCATCGGGCGGATGCGCAGCTTCGTCGGCAATACCGGTGTCCTCGTCCGTGCCTGGGCCTACATCCGCGCCCACGGCGCATCCGGGCTGCGCGAGGTGAGCGACGACGCGGTCCTGGCCGCGAACTACCTGAAGCACCGCCTGGCCGGGACGTACGACATCCCCTACGACCGGCCGTGCAAGCACGAGTTCGTCGCCGCGGCCCAGACGATCAGGAAGGAGACGGGGATCCGGACGCTCGACATCGCCAAGCGGCTGATCGACTACGGCTTCCATCCGCCCACGATCTACTTCCCGCTGATCGTCGAGGAGGCGATGCTGATCGAGCCGACCGAGACCGAGTCGCTCGAGACGCTCGATGCCTTCGCCGACGCGCTGATCGCGATCGCCGCCGAGGCGCACGCGACCCCGGAGCTGGTCCACGACGCGCCGCACAGCGCGCCGGTCCGCCGGCTCGACGAGGCCGCGGCCGCCCGTCAGCCGAATCTGCGCTGGCGTCCGATGGCCGGCGCGGAGACGCCGTGCCCTGACTGACGGGCGCCGGGGGGAATGAACCTTTCGCGGCTGGGTGGCGTATCGTGTTGACGAAGCGCGCAACCTGCGTCCCCGACGGAAGGAGTGCCACGGCCATCGACCCGGCGCCCGCGGCGACTGGCGGTCAGTGTCCCGACGCGGAGCTCGTGCGCCGTTTCCAGGCGGACGATCTCGACGCATTCGAGCAGTTCTTCGAGCGCCATCGGACGCTGATCTACCGGACCGCGTACGGCTTGACCGGCGACCACGGCGCGGCCGAGGAGATCCTCCAGGACACGTTCGTGCGCGCCTATCGCCACCGGGCGAGCCTGCGACCGGACGTTTCACCGGTACCGTGGCTCCATCGGGTCGCGCTCAACCTGTGCTACTCGCGCCTCGGCCGGCGGCGTCTCCAGGCCGGCCCGATCGGGGCGGCCGAGATCGCGACCCTGTGCGACCGGTCGGTCGAGCCGGCCGAGTGGGCCGAACGCGAGGAGCTGCGCCAGGCGGTCCGCGACGGGATCGCCGCCCTGCCGCCGAAGCACCAGAGCGTCGTCGTTCTGTACTACCTTCACGGTCTGTCGTTGCAGGAGACCGCGGCCGCGCTCGGCATCCGCCTGGGCACGGTGAAGTCGCGGCTGCACTACGCGCTGGAGACGTTGCGGGTTCGCCTCGAGCCAGGCGGGCAGCCGGTGGAGAGTCTCGGGTCGACCAGCCCGGCCACGGTCCAGGCCAGGGCGGAGGCAGGAAGCCCGTGACCGGCCGCCGCCGCTTGGCCTGTGCCCGGCATCGGCCCGTTCTCCTCGACCTCGTCGAACGCCAGGAACGAGGCCCGGCGACCGATGAGGCGCTCGCCCATCTCGATCGCTGTCCGGCCTGCCAGGCCGAGCTCGTCGAGCTCGCGCTGACCAGCCTGGCGCTCCGTCGACTGTGGGCCGACGCGCGGACCGCGCGCCCGCCCGAGCAGGCCTGGCCGGCGGTGCGGGACCGACCCGGGCGCCCGGCCGAACCGGCCTGGCGGAGCCGGATCCCGATGGCCGGGCTGGTCGTCGGGGCCGCCCTCGTGGCGCTCGTGCTCGGACCGTCGCTGGCCTGGTCCCGGCCGGCGGTCACGTTCGAGGAGCCCGGCACCAACGCGGTCCTGGTCATCCAGCAGGCACGCGAGGGGAGGGTGGCGGATCGGCTGGCCGAGGTCCGGTTCATCATGGCCCGGCGAGCCGGGCCGCCGGCCGAGCCGCCGGTCGACTGGCGGGCGGTGGCCCCCCGGCCGGATCCCGACCGGGCCCGCGACGCAGGCGCGCCGGCGGCGACGCCCGACCCGACCCCGCCCGTGACCCGTCTGGAATGAGACAGGCCGGCCAGCTTGCTGCCGGCCCCGAAGGAGGTGGAGAGCGACGACGAGGCTGTGCCCCGGGCCGGGTTGACACCGCCGGTCCGGCGTCCGCATAGTACCGGCAACGCAGCGGCCATCGTTCCTGCACGTTCGAGCGTGGTCTCCCCGACCTTCCCTTGCCGGAGGGCAGCGTCCGGGCCGAGGCTCCCGCTGTCGGCGGGGGGCGCGCCTCGGCGCAGGGTGGCGGGCTGTGGAGTGGGAGTAGCGGGTCTACGACCCCGAGTGGAGGACCATTGATGAGGAAGCGGCTATTCGGCCTGCTCGCGAGCACGGCGATCGTGTTCGGGGCCTGCCAGGGCGCAGCGAGCCCGTCACCATCGGCCTCGGAATCGGCGGCCCCGCCGCCGACGGAGAGCGCAGCCCCGTCACCGACCGCCGAGGTCGTTGACCTGTTCACCTCGACCTACCCGACCCGCCGCGTCCAGGGCGTGAAGGGCGGTACGGTGATCATCGGTGACTGGCAGGAAGCCAACCTCTGGAACCCGTACTACCAGGGCCAGGTGATCGAGGCGAACGTGACGAGCGCGGTCTTCCGCGGCTTCATCACGACGACCGACGACTTCCGGTACGCCACCGACCTCGCCGCCGATCCGGCCCCGACCGTCGCCAACGGCGGGGTCAAGGTGCCCGGCGACGGCGGTGACGCGATGACCGTCACCTGGACGATGCGCGATGGCCAGGTCTGGTCGGACGGCAAGCCGATCACCTGCGACGACGTCGTCGCCACCTGGAAGTGGGTGATGGACAAGGACAACACCGGCCTCTATGGCGGCACGACCGGCTGGGAGGACATCACCGCGATCGACTGCCCGTCGCCGACGAGCGTCATCGTCCACTTCAAGAACATCTACTTCGACTACCTGCCCCTCTTCAGCTGGGTGCTCCCGAAGCACTACATCGAGACGATCCCGGTCAAGGACCAGGTGGCCGGCAAGGGCTGGCAGAACGCCGACATGCCGAAGGTCCCGGTCTCCGGTCCGTTCAAGTTCGAGTCGATCACCCCGGGCCAGGAGCTCCGGCTCGTCCGCAACGACCTGTACAAGAACCCGATCACCGGCGAGTCGGCCTACCTCGACAGCATCGTCTTCAAGTGGTACGGCGACGCCGACGCGATGATCGCGGGCTACCGGGCCGGCGAGATCGACCAGGCCGGCGACCTGACCGACGGCGACCTGCCGAAGGTCAAGGACCTCGGTGACCAGGTGAAGGCCCAGCCGGCCCTCCTGTACGAGTTCCTGCGCCCGAACTGGGGCAGCCCGACGATGAAGGACCCGGCGATGCGCCAGGCCCTCGCCCTCGCGATCAACAAGGACGAGATCAACACCCGGCTCCTGGCTGGTAACGCCGAGATTGCCTGGACGAACGTCTCGCCCTTCGCCTGGTACTACGTCGAGCCGACGAAGACCGCCTTCGACCTCGAGAAGGCGAAGTCGGTCCTCGACGCGGCCGGCTGGGTCGTCGGCGCCGACGGCGTCCGCTCGAAGGACGGCGTGCGGGCCGAGGTCAAGCTGTGCACGACGACCCGCCAGCAGCGCCAGGACACGCTGGCCCTGATCTCCGGCTGGCTGAAGGAGATCGGCGTCGCCTCGACGGTCAACGCCGTCTCGCCGGCGGACATCTTCGCCTCCTACAACGAGAGCACGGACCAGACCCCGTGCAACCTCTCGCGCCACAACTTCGACGTGGCCGAGCACGCCTTCTCGGTGCCGCTCAGCCCGCAGTCGAACTATCCCGTCTACCACTCGGGCCAGGAGGCCCCGAAGGGCCAGAACGACGCCCAGATCAACGATCCGGACATCGACCGCGTCCTCGACGAGCTGAAGGGCACCGTCGACTTCGCCAAGGCCAAGGAGCTGATGGCCGAGTTCCAGAAGCTGTACGTCGAGAAGGTCGTGGAGGTGCCGCTCTACTTCCGCAAGGACGTCAACCTGGTCAGCACCAAGATCGGCAACTGGACCGGTAACCCGACCTCCACCGGCTACACCTGGAACGTCGGCGACTGGTTCATCAAGCCCTGACGAGCAGGCGCTCAGCAGCGTCCCTCGCCTAAGTGGAGGGCCCGTGGCGTACGCCCCGGGCCCTCCTTCATGACCTGCCCCGCCCGATCGCCGTATCCTTCCGGCGTCGCGGCCGACTGTCCTTCCAGCCCCTGAGGTTCGCGGGTACGTGAGCAAGTACATCATCCGCCGGCTGATCCAGGCGATCCCGGTCCTGTTCGGGATCACGATCGTCGTCTACGCGATCCTCCTGGCCGCGCCCGGCGGCCCGACCGCCCGCTTCGCCAACAATCCGAAGTTCACCGAGGCCGACCGCGACAAGTTCAAGAAGGCGTGGGGCCTCGACCAGCCGATCCCCGTCCAGTACTGCCGCTGGATGGGTGTGTGCAACCCGGAGAACGAGGGACTGGCGGCGTTCATCGGGCCGACCGGCTGGCCGGCCTTCCTGCCGACCCCGATCAGCGGCACGACGAACGGCCTGCTCCATGGCGACCTCGGTGTCTCGATCGACACCGGCGAGCCGGTCGCCTCACGGATCGCCCGGGCCGCCCTGCCCACGTTCATCCTGGCCGGCAACGCGCTCGTCATCTGGATCCTCGTCGCGCTCCTGATCGGGGTCTACGCCGCGATCCACCGCTATTCGCTCTTCGACCAGGCGGCGACCGTGTTCGCTTACGTCGGCTACGCGATGCCCACCTTCTGGCTCGGGATCATGCTCATCTTCCTGTTCAGCGGTCCGGGCCTGAACATCCTGCCCGCCGGAGGGATGACCGAGACGCGCCTCTCGCCGCCGTTCGGGAGCGAGGCCTACTGGCAGTACTTTGCGGCCAAGCCGGGAACGGCCCTCGTCGACATCCTCAAGCACCTGATCCTGCCAGTCTTCACCCTGGTCGTGGTCAACATCGCCGGCGACTCACGGTTCATCCGCTCGAGCATGCTCGAGGCGCTCGGCCAGGACTACGTCCGGACAGCCAAGGCGAAGGGGCTGCCGGCGCGGGTCGTGATCTTCAAGCACGCCCTGCGCAATGCGCTCCTGCCGGTCGTGACGAACATCGGCCTCGAGATCCCGTTCCTGTTCACCGGGGCGATCGTGACCGAGACGATCTTCTCCTGGCCGGGGATCGGACGGATGACGATCGAGGCGACCCGCTCGTTCGACTACCCGACCCTGATGGGCCTGCTCCTGATCACGTCGATCCTGGTCGTCCTGGCCAACCTGATCGCGGACATCATGTACGCGATCGTCGACCCGCGCATCCAGTACTGAGATCGAGCGAACGATGACCCCTGTCCAGCCGGGTTCCGAACCGGACATCGTCGATCTCATCCGCCAGGAGGGGAGCGCCGTCGACTACGAGGTCGGCCTCGAGTCGCTCAACCAGTGGCAGCTCGCCTGGCGCCGCTTCAGGAGGCACCGGCTCGCCCTCGTCGGGCTGGGGATCCTCGGCTTCTTCATCGCCGTCGCGATCGTCGGCCCGATCTTCATGCCCTTCGAGTTCGACGTCATCCCGAAGCCGGACCAGATCGTCTACCAGGGCCGGCCGCCCTCCCTGGCCCATCCGTTCGGCGAGACCGGCGGCCTCCAGCGCGACGTCCTCCTGCTCGTGATCAACGGCGCCCGGACCTCGCTCTTCATCGGTTTCAGCAGCATGTCGGTCGGGGTCCTGATCGGGACGATCGTCGGTTCGGTGGCCGGCTACTTCGGCGGCTGGGTCGACAACATCCTGATGCGGATCGTCGACGTCATGCTCAGCCTGCCGCTCCTGTTCGTCATCCTCGTCGCCAGCCGCTTCTTCGGCAACGGCAACGTGATCCTGATCATCATCATCTTCGGGCTCTTCTCGTGGATGACGATCAGCCGCCTGACCCGCTCGCTCTTCCTCTCGATCCGCGAGCTCGAGTTCGTCCAGGCCGCCCGGGCGGTCGGGCTGAGCGATCGGCGGATCATCTTCCGCCACATCCTGCCCAATGCCATGAGCCCGATCATCGTCTCAGCCAGCCTGCTGATCGCGGCCAACATCATCGCCGAGGCGTTCGTCAGCTTCCTCGGCTTCGGGGTCAACCCGATCTACCCGACCTGGGGCAACATCCTCTCGAACGCGCTGACCTTCATCCCGCTCGGCAACTGGTGGTGGCCGGCCTTCCCCGGCCTGGCAATCATCTTCACCGTGCTGGCGGTCAACTTCATCGGTGATGGCCTGCGGGACGCCCTCGACCCGCGCAGCAAGGAGTAGCCGCGTGTCCGTCTCGATGGTCGCGCCGAGCCAGGCCGCCGACCGGCCGGCGAACGACATCCTCCTCGACGTCCGGGATCTGCGGACCTACTTCCACGTCATGGACGGGACCGTGCGCGCGGTCGACGGCGTCAGCTTCTCGATCCGCCGGGGTCAGACGCTGGGGATGGTCGGGGAGTCCGGCTGTGGCAAGAGCGTCACGGCTCTCTCGATCATGCGCCTGCTCGACATCCCCCCGGCCGAGATCGCCTCGGGCGAGATCGTGTTCGAGGGGCGCGACCTGCTCAGGCTCTCCGAGGACGAGATGCGCGAGGTCCGCGGCAACGACATCGCGATGATCTTCCAGGAGCCGATGACCAGCCTGAACCCGGTCTTCACGATCGGCGACCAGATCGCCGAGGCGGTGATGCTCCACCAGGGTCTGAGCCGCAAGGAGGCCTGGAACAAGGCGATCGAGTCGCTCAAGGCGGTCGGGATCAACAACCCGGAGCGGCGGGTGAAGCAGTATCCGCACGAGATGTCGGGCGGGATGCGCCAGCGGGTGATGATCGCCATGGCCCTCTCCTGTGACCCGAAGCTGCTGATCGCCGACGAGCCGACGACGGCGCTCGACGTGACGATCCAGGCCCAGATCCTCGAGCTGATCAGGACGCTCCAGGACCAGACCGGTGCGGCGCTCCTGCTGATCACCCACGACCTGGGCGTCGTGGCCGAGACGGTCCACGACATCGCGGTCATGTACGCCGGGCGGATCGTGGAGCGGGGCAGCGTCGACGAGGTGCTCCTGTCGCCCAAGCACCCGTACACCGAGGGCCTGATCCGCTCGATCCCCTCGCGCGGCATGCGCGGCCAGCGCCTGAACGTGATCAAGGGCACCGTCCCGAACCCGTTCAACATGCCCGAGGGCTGCAACTTCGCGCCCCGCTGCCCGTACGCCTTCGAGCCGTGCTGGACGCTCGATCCGCGGATCGAGGAGGCCGATCCGCCCGACGTCGCCTGCTGGCTGTACACCCCGGCGCCCGGATTCCCGGCTCCGAAGCGGGGCGCCCAGCGGGTGGCCGGCGAGCTGTCGAGCGGGGTGCGCTCGTGAGCGCCGGGATGAGCGGGGGGCCGAGGACGCCGGACGTCCCGACGGCCGGGGTGGTCGCGGCGGCCGGACGGGGCGCCGCGGCTGGTGCTGCCGGCACCGACGCGACGGGCGGTGCCTCGACCGGCGAGGTCCTCGTCTCGGTCCGCGACCTGGTCAAGTACTACCCGATCCACGGCGGCATCCTCCGGCGCAAGGTCGGCGACGTGAAGGCCGTCGACGGGGTCAGCTTCGACGTCCGCCGGGGCGAGGTCTACGGCCTCGTCGGCGAGTCGGGCTGCGGCAAGTCGACCCTGGGCAAGACCCTGATTCGCCTCCTCGAGCCGACCGCCGGCCGGGCCACGATCGGGGGCGAGGAGATCTTCGCCAAGAAGGGCGACGAGCTCCGCCGGCTTCGGCGCCGGATGCAGATCATCTTCCAGGACCCGGTCGGCTCGCTCAACCCGCGGATGCCGGTCAGCGACATCATCGGCGAGGGGCTGATCGCCCAGGCCGACAGGGAGAACCGCTGGGGCGATCGCAAGGTCCGCGACAAGCGGGTCGAGGACTACCTCGAGGCGGTCGGACTCCGGCGCGACTACACCCGGCGCTACCCGCACGAGTTCTCGGGCGGCCAGCGCCAGCGGATCGGGATCGCCCGCGCGCTCGTGCTCGATCCCGAGTTCGTCGTGTGCGACGAGCCGGTCTCGGCGCTCGACGTCTCGATCCAGAGCCAGATCCTCAACCTGCTCCTCGATCTGCGCCGCGCCTTCGGCCTGACCTACCTGTTCATCGCCCACAACCTGTCGGTCGTCCAGTACCTGAGCGACCGGGTCGGGGTGATGTACCTGGGCAAGCTGGTCGAGGAGTCCGACGTGGCCGAGCTGTACGCCCGGCCGCGCCACCCGTACACGATCGCCCTCCTGTCCGCGGTACCCGAGCCCGATCCCCGGATCCGCAAGAAGCGGCTCGTGCTCAAGGGTGACGTCCCCTCGCCGGCGGCACCGCCGCCCGGCTGCCGGTTCCATACCCGCTGCTGGCTGCGCGAGCGACTCGGCAACCCGGCCAGCTGCGAGACCCAGGAGCCGCCGCTGCTCGACATCGGCGCGGGGCATCGGGTCGCCTGCCACTTCGCCGACCAGGTCTCCGATGCGCTCGTCAGCGAGGTCGTCGGCCACCGGGTCGGGCCGGGTCCGACGGCTGGACTCGCGACCGGCGCTGCCGCCGGCCCGGCGGCCGGGCCGACCTGAGCGCAGGAGGGCGCTGATCGGGGGTTCGACAGGGGTATCATGCGCGGACGCGGAACGTGATGGACCACCCGGTGCCGGCCGGGCGGACACGGACCACCGCACATCGAGTTGGAGGAGAGTGCATGTTGCGATTCCGCACCGGGACGCTGATCGCCACGGCTGCGATCCTGTTCGCGGCCTGCGGCGGGGCTGCCAGCCCGTCGCCATCGGCCAGCGAGGCACCGTCCGCGGCGCCGCCGTCCGAGGCGCCGTCGACCGCACCGTCCGAGAGCCCCTCGGGGGTCAAGGAGGGCGGCACGCTGATTGTCGGTCTGCCGGGTGACATGGTCCTCGCCGACCCGACCCTCGTCAGCGACAGCAACTCGTCGTACATCATGGAGAACGTGATCGAGGGCCTCGTCGGCCTGAAGCCGGGCACGACGAGCGAGGTCGTCCCGGTCCTGGCCGAGGCGCTGCCCGAGGTCAGCCCGGACGGCAAGACGTACACGTTCAAGGTCCGCCAGGGCGTGAAGTTCCACGACGGCACCCCGCTCGACGCGGCCGCCGTCAAGTACAACTACGAGCGCCAGCTGAACGCGCCGGTCGAGCTGCGCGACGCCTACAACTACTACTTCGGGGCGGTCTTCGGCTGGGCGGACAAGTCCAACCTGGCCTCGATCACGACCCCCGACGCGAACACGGTCGTCTTCACCCTGAAGCAGCCGCAGAGCAACTTCCTGCTCAGCCAGACCCTGCCCCAGTTCGGCATCCAGAGCCCGACCGCCCTCAAGGCCGGCGACGCGGACAACCCGGATCCGAGCAAGAGCAAGTACGCCCAGGGCCAGGGGACCGGCATGGTCGGGACCGGACCGTTCAAGTTCGCCGAGTGGGTCCCCAACGACCACGTGTCGATCGTCAAGAACCCCGACTACTGGAATCCGGCCGGGATGGCCCATTTGGACAAGATCGTCTACAAGCCGTACGCCGACCAGACCGCCGAGCTGAACGCGCTCCAGGCCGGTGACATCGACTTCGCCCAGACGATCTCGCCCAACGATGTGGCGACGGTCAAGGCCGACCCGACCCTCCAGGTCATCGACCGCGGCGAGTCGTGCAACATCGGCCTGCTCCAGATGAACCAGACCCATCCGCCGCTGGACAACATCAACATCCGGTTCGCGATCGCCTACGCGCTCAACCGGCAGTCGTACATCGACGCGTTCTACGCCGGTCTGGCCGTCCCGGCCGACAACTGGATGCCGCTCGGCACCCAGTACGCCAAGCCGCTCGGCCTGCCGACGTACGACCCGGCCAAGGCCAAGGAGTACATCGCCAAGTCCGGCCTCTCGGCGGACAAGCTGAAGATCACGTTCTACTACCCGTCCGACGTCGCGCGCCCGTACATGCCGGACCCGAAGGGTCTGGCCGAGGCGATCGCGCGTGATCTCGAGGCGGTCGGCTTCCAGATCACGTTCAAGACCGAGGGCTGGCGCACCGGCTACCTCGCCGATGAGGCGGTCGGCAAGTTCCCGATGTGGCTCCTCGGCTGGACCTGCGACTGGGCCGGTCCGGACAACTTCCTCGTCACCGCCTTCTTCCACTTCGACGGCGGCAAGCCGAATGCCGAGTTCGCCTACGGGCCGCCCGAGCTGAAGGCTGCCTTCGACGAGGCCCTCGCGGCCACCAGCGACGCCGCCGCCAAGGCGGCCTGGGAGAAGGCCCAGGACATCCTCGCCCGTGACCTGCCGACGGTCCCGCTCGTCAACTCGAAGCCGCCTGCCGCGGCCAAGGCCGACGTCAAGGGCTTCGTCGGGGCGGGCAACCTCCAGGAGCTCTTCAACTCGGTCTGGCTCGACCGGTAACCGTTCGCAGAGCCCGAGCGCGGCCATCGCGGCCGCACCTCGTGACCGGCCCCCGGGGCACCCGCCCCGGGGGCCGCGCAACCCCAGGAGCGCTGTTCACGATCCCGTGATCAAGTACATCATCCGGCGCCTGCTGAGCACGATCCCGGTCCTGTTCGGGCTGTCGATCATCCTGTTCGCGTTCATCAACCTGCTGCCCGGCGACCCGGTTTCGGCGCTCCTCGGCGAGCGGGCGACACCTGAACTGACCGCCCGGATCCGCGAGATGCTCGGCCTCGACCAGCCGCTCTGGCAGCAGTACCTGGGCTACCTGGGCCAGCTCTCGCGGGGCGACCTGGGCAAGAGCATCATCAACAACCGGCCGGTGATCGACGAGTTCCTGATCCGCTTCCCGGGGACGGTCGAGCTGACGATCGCGGCCCTCGCCTTCGCCGTCGGGCTGGGGATCCCGCTCGGGCGGTACGCCGCCCGGCACCCGCAGCAGCTGGGGGACGGGGTGGTGACCGTCATCTCGCTGCTCGGCATCTCGATCCCGATCTTCGTCCTCGGCCTGACCCTCCAGTACATCCTGTCGGTCCAGCTCAAGCTGCTCCCGACCTCGGGCCGGCTCGATCCCCGGATCGACATCCCGACGGTGACGAACTTCATGCTCATCGACACGCTGCTCGCGGGCGACACCGGCGCGTTCGTCGACGCCCTCCGCCACCTCGTCCTGCCCGCGATCGCGCTCGGCTCGATCCCGCTCGCGATCATCACCCGGATCACGAGGGCCTCGGTCCTCGATGTGAGCAACGAGGACTACGTGCGCACGGCGCGGGCCAAGGGCCTGACCGAGCAGCGGGTCGACAGTCGCCACATCATGCGCAACGCCTGGCTCCCGGTCGTGACCGTGATCGGGCTCCAGGTCGGCGGCCTGCTCGCCGGGGCGGTGATCACCGAGACGGTCTTCTCCTGGAACGGGGTCGGCCGCTGGGTGGTCGAGGCGATCCAGGACCACGACTACTTCGTCGTCCAGTCCTCGATCCTGATCTTTGCCCTGATCTTCCTGGTCGTGAACCTCGTCGTCGACGTCGGCTACGCCTTCCTCAACCCGCGGATCAGGTATTCGTAGATGACGCTCACGACCGCCGAACGCGCGCCCGGGGCCGCCGCGCGGGCCAGCCGCGGCCTGTGGCGGGACGCCCTGGGCCGCCTGCTGCGCAACGGTCCGGCTCTGGCCGGGCTCTTCTTCATCAGCCTCTTCGTTGCGGCGGCGATCCTTGCCCCGATCCTCGCCCCGTACGACCCGCTCGAGGGCGAGCTGTCTGGCCGCCTCCAGCCGCCCAACGCGGCCCACCTGATGGGCACCGACCTCCAGGGCCGCGACGAGTGGACGCGGATCCTCTATGGCGCCCGGGTGAGCCTCCAGGTCGGGGTCATCTCGGTCCTGATGGCGGTCCTGATGGGTGGCCTGATCGGCTCGGCGGCCGGTGCCCTCGGCGGTTGGGTGGACAACGTCCTGATGCGGGTCGTCGACGTCCTGCTCGCGATCCCCGGCATCCTGCTCGCGATCGGGATCGTGGCCTGGCTCGACCGGGGCCTGCCCCAGATCATGCTCGCCGTGGCGGTCACGAACTCGCCGATCTTCGCCCGCATCCTGCGTGGCAGCCTGCTCGCCAACCGGGAGATGGACTACGTGATCGCGGCCCGCTCGATCGGGGCGTCGCGGATGCGGATTCTCACCCGGCACCTGCTGCCGAACTCGCTCACCGCGCTGATCGTGGCCGCCACGCTCGCCCTGGCGACGGCGATCATCGACGTCGCCGGCCTCGGCTTCCTCGGCCTCGGCCCGCCCGACCCGCGGACCCCGGAGTGGGGGACGATGCTCACCGACGCAACGAGATTCCTGCGCCAGGCGCCCTACCTGATCTTCTTCCCGGGCGCCGCGATCGTGATCAGCGCGATCGGCTTCAACCTGCTTGGCGACGGGCTGCGCGAGTCGCTCGACCCGCGCCTGAGGAAGTAGGGGCGACGATGGCGCTGCTCTCGGTCGAGGACCTCGTCGTCCGCTTCCGCACCCACGAGGGGACGATCCACGCCGTGAACGGGGTGAGCTTCGAGCTCGAGGAAGGCGAGCGGCTCGGGCTCGTGGGCGAGTCCGGCTGCGGCAAGAGCGTGACGAACCTGGCGATCATCCGGCTCCTGCCCAGGCCCGCCGGCCGGATCGAGGGCGGCCGGGTCCGGTTCGACGGCCAGGACCTGATGGCTCTCGGCGAGGCCGAGATCCGCGACATCCGGGGCCGGGAGATCGCGATGATCTTCCAGGACCCGATGACCAGCCTGAACCCGGTCCTGACGATCGAGGAGCAGATGGTCGAGACGATCCAGGCCCACCGCAAGGTCGGTCGCGACGAGGCCCGGGCCCGGGCGATCGAGCTGCTCGAGACGGTCGGGATCGCCCAGGCCGAGGAGCGGCTGCGGAACTTCCCGCACCAGTTCTCAGGCGGGATGCGCCAGCGGGTGATGATCGCGATGGCCCTCGCCCTCCACCCCAAGCTGCTGATCGCCGACGAGCCGACGACCGCGCTCGACGTCACGATCCAGGCCCAGGTCCTCGAGCTCCTGCGCGAGCTGACCGAGGGCAGCGGCACGGCCCTGATCCTGATCACCCACGACCTGGGCGTCGTGGCCGGGATGACCCAGCGGATCAACGTCATGTACGCGGGCTTCGTGGTCGAGATGGCGCCGACCGACGAGCTGTTCGCCCGGCCCTCGCACCCCTATACGGTCGGGCTCCTCCACTCGGTCCCCCGGGTCGACGAGCGCGAGGGCGAGGAGCTGATCCCGATCGAGGGCCGACCGCCCGACATGCGCCAGCTGCCGGCCGGGTGCGCGTTCGCCCCCCGCTGTGCCTGGCGCCTCGAGCGCTGCTGGGTCGAACACCCGCCCCTCCGGCCGGTCGTCGAGGGGACCACGATCGTCACGACCGGACCGCAGGCGAGCCACCTGATCGCCTGTCACAACCCACCGACCCCCGACGAGGCGGCGAGCGGGCGACCGACTCGCCCCGGCTTCAGCCCGGCCCCGGCGCCGCCCGGCCTGATCGATGAGCTGAGCCCGCGCTCGAACGGGGCGCCGGGCGGCCTGGCCGACCTGGTCGAGGCGATCGAGTCGAGCGAGGGGCCGCTGTCGGCGTTCCCGAGCGCGGCCGGGCTGCCCCTGCCGCCGGCCGAGGGGGACCGCGATGGCGGTCACTGAGCAGCGGGCGCCGGGCGCCGGGCCGCTTCTCCAGGTCGAGGGGCTGACGGTCCACTTCCCGATCCGCCAGGGGATCATCATCGAGCGCCACATCGGAGACGTCCGGGCGGTTGACGGGATCAGCTTCAGCCTGACCCGGGGCGAGACGCTCGGCCTGGTCGGCGAATCGGGCTGCGGCAAGAGCACGACCGGCCGGGCGATCGTCCGGCTCTACGAGCCGACGGCCGGGCGGGTGCTCTTCGACGGGGTCGACATCACGACCCTCGACGCGACCGGCCTGCGCCGGATGCGCCGGCGGATGCAGATGATCTTCCAGGACCCGTACGCCAGCCTCAACCCGAGGATGACGGCCGGCGGGATCATCGCCGAGCCGCTCGAGATCCACCGGGTCGGAACGCCCACGGAACGGCGCGAACGCGTGCGCGAGCTGCTCGCCACCGTCGGCCTGAGCCCGGACTACGCGTCCCGCTACCCGCACGAGTTCTCCGGCGGCCAGCGCCAGCGAATTGGCGTCGCCCGGGCCCTCGCCCTCGAGCCGGACCTGATCGTCGCCGACGAGCCGATCAGCGCCCTCGACGTCTCGATCCAGGCCCAGATCATCAACCTGCTCGAGCGCCTGCAGGGGCGGCTCGGCCTGACCTACCTGTTCATCGCCCACGACCTGTCGGTCGTCCGGCACATCAGCGACCGGATCGCGGTCATGTACCTCGGCCGGATCGTCGAGCTCGCCAGCTCGCGCGACCTGAACCGGACGCCGCTCCACCCGTACACCGTCGCCCTCCTGTCGGCCGTCCCGATCCCGGACCCGGCGGTCGAGGCGCGCCGGCGGCGGATCATCCTCAAGGGTGACGTCCCCTCGCCGGCGGCACCGCCGCCCGGCTGCCGGTTCCATACCCGCTGCTGGCTGCGCGAGCGGCTGGGCAACCCGGTCGAGTGCGAGACGATCGATCCCGGGTTCCGTGCGCTGGCCACCGACCACCAGGTCGCCTGTCACTTCGCCGAGAAGGTCGACGGCTCCGCCGAGCAGCTCCAGGCCGCCGGCCGCGCGACGCGCGGCGGCGCACCGGCCGCCGCTGGTTCCTCGGCCGCCGCTGGCTCCTCGGCCGCCGCTGGCTCCTCGGCTGCCGGCGGCTCGCCGGCCACGGCCGGAGGTGCGACGCCCCCAGGCGCCCGGGACGTCCCCCCGCCTGGAGCCTCCCGCCCGGGCGAGTAGACTCGGCTCGTGCAACCACTCCGGATCGCTCTCGCCCAGATCGCCCCGCGGCTCGGATTGTTCGAGCAGAACCTCGCCCGCCACGAGCAGCTGCTCGCCGAGGCGCGCGCCGGCGGGGCCGGCCTGGTCGTCTTCCCTGAGCTCGGCCTGACCGGCTACCTGCTCCAGGATCTCGCGGCGGAGGTCGCGATCCGGACCGACGACCCCCGCCTGGCGGCCCTCGCCGCGGCCGCCGACGGGCTCTCGGCGGTCGTCTCGTTCGTCGAGGAGTCGGTTGACCACCGGCTGTTCATCAGCGCCGCGCTGCTCGAGGAGGGCCGGGTCGCCCACGTCCACCGGAAGCTCTTCCTGCCGACGTACGGCCTGTTCGACGAGCGGCGCTTCTTCGCCGCCGGCGACCGGCTGCGCTCGGTCCCGTCCCGCCTCGGGGTCGGGCTCGGGATCGGGATCTGCGAGGATTTCTGGCACCTGGCCGTGCCCGACCTGCTCGCCCTCGACGGGGCGCAGCTGCTCCTGAACGTGTCGTCCTCGCCCGGCCGCGACCTCGCGGCCACGAACGAGGTCGGACTCGGGACGGCGACCTCGTGGCGGACCCTGATGCGCGCCTACGCCCAGCTGACGACGAGTGTCGTCGTCTTCGTCAACCGGGTCGGGATCGATGAATCGATCGCCTTCTGGGGCGGCTCGGAGGTGATCGGCCCGAGCGGCCGGCCGATCTTCAGCGCCCCCTTGTTCGACGAGGGACTGTTCCTCGTCGACGTCGAGCTGGCCGACATCCGGCGCGAACGGATCTCCCTGCCGCTCCTGCGCGACGAGCGTCCGGAGCTGCTGGTCCGCGAGCTGGAACGGATCGTCGCCGAGCGGGCCGGCCTCGCCCTCGACGAACCGGCGGAGGTGCCGGGGTGAGCCGCCCGGCCGGCGGGACGGCCGGCGGAACGGCCGGCGGGAAGGCCGGCGGGAAGGCCGGCGGGGCGCCCGGCGAGTCGGCCCTGTTCGAGCTGCCCGACGAGCTCGCGATCGACACCGACATCGCCCGCCGGGTGATCGGCGAGTTCATCCGTGCCCAGCTCGGCCAGGCCGGCTTCGAGCGGGCGCTGCTCGGCCTGTCGGGTGGGGTCGACTCGGCCCTCGTAGCCTT
>CAYMBB010000006.1:20549-21971 GCA_964388515.1 uncultured Anaerolineaceae bacterium | reverse complement strand
GGGGCTAGGGGGCGGCGTGGTGAGATGGGGTTCAGAGACCGTCCCGGGGCTCGGGGCCGTCCGTGTCGCCCCGGACGGGCTGGCCGCCCGCGGGACGGACGCCCTCGAGCACGTCGGCGGCTACCATGCCACCCGCCCGCTGCGTGGCGTGCCGGCCCTGGGCGAGCTCCGGTCGATCGTCGGCCGGTCGCTCCGGGGCCTGGCCACGGTCGGCCCGGCTGAGGCGACCGCGATCGCCGGCGCGCTGCTCGACCGGCTCGTCGACGCCGGCCGGCTCGCCCGGGACGGCGACCTCGTCCGCGACCCGTCGCGGGCGCCGGGCCTGCCGACCGAGGTCCTGGCGGCGATGGATCGCCTCGAGGCGGCGCTCTCGGTGCCCGCTCCACCGCCCTTCGCCGAGGCCGTGCGCGCCGCCGGCTGCCCGGCCGAGGGCGTCCGGGCGCTCGAGTCGGCCGGGCGGATCGTCCGCCTCGACGCGGATTTGGCGTACGCCAGCTCGACCTATCGGGAGCTCGAGCGGCTCGCCCTCGGGATGGCAGCGGCGGGGCCGCTCGCGCCGGCGGCGTTCCGGGACGCGACCGGCACGAGCCGGAAGTTCAGCCTGGCCGTGCTCGAGGACCTCGATCGACGGGGTCTCCTGCGCCGTACGCCCCACGGTCACGTCCTCGGCCCGCGGGCGCCCCGCGACCGATGACGCCACCCCGACCGATGATCCCGTCACGATCGACCAGGCTGCCGCACCCGGCGAACGAGCCGCCGCCGGGACCGACGGCCGCGGCTGGCCCGATCCGGCCAGCGGTGTCGGGGATCGTCCTCGCCGGCGGGCGCTCGCGCCGGTTCGGCGGCGACAAGCTCGGCGCCCTCGTCGATGGGCGCCCCCTCCTCCAGCGCTCGGTGGAGGCGGTCGGGAGCGTCTGCCGCGAGGTGCTCGTCGTCCTTGCCCCGGACGCTCCGGAGCCCGATCTTCCGGCGGGCCTGTCGGTCCCCCTCCGGTTCGTGCGCGACCCGCAGCCGTTCGGCGGGCCGCTGGTGGGGATCGCCGCCGCGCTCGCCGAGGCCAGCCAGCCGGTCGCGCTCGTCGTCGGTGGCGACATGCCCTGGCTCGAAGGCGCGGTCCTGACCCTGCTCGTGAGCGAGCTCGAGGCGTCCCGCTGCCAGCTCGCCGCCCTCGTCAACGACGACCGGGCCGAGCAGCTACCGATCGCGGTGTCCGTCCCCGCGGCCCGCGCAGCCGCCGAACGGCTGGTCGGGGCCGGCGAGCGGCGGCTGACGGCGCTCCAGCGGGAGATCGAGACGAGGCTCGTCGACGAAGCGACCTGGCGCCGGCTCGACCCGCACGGCCGTTCGCTGCGCGACGTCGACCGACCGAGCGACCTGGCCGACGGTGGACCGGGCGAGCCGCTGCCCTGAGCCGGCCGAGCG